>NZ_JAVJSQ010000003.1 GCF_040219335.1 Gimesia sp.
CGGCCAGGTCCTGGAAGTCAGTCCCCGGATTGAAGGTAAAACTGCCATCTCCGTTTGAAGAAGCAGTTCCTTCACTCGGCTGAGCGGTGATTGCATAGACCAGGCTGTTGGCGTCGTCGTCACTGTCCACATCATCGGCCAGCACGCTCGTGGATACCGTACCACCATCTTCGGTCGCTGCAATGCCTTCGTCGGCGGCGATCGGGGCGTCGTTAATGCCATGAATCCTGATGGTGTAGGTGCCTCCATCCGTACCACCGTTGCCATCAGAGATTTTATACGTAAATGCTTCGTCGTAAAAATCACCAACGGCTAGAAAGTCATAGCTATCGTTCGGGTCAAATGTGAAACTGCCGTCTGCATTCGCAGTCAGCAACCCTCCGAGTCCGATGGAAATTGTAGCGCCCACATTCCCGACAGCGCCATTAATTTCCGTTATCAGCAGGGAATCGTCTTCCGCATCAGTGGCAAATTCAAAAATCGCCCCGGCGGGAACGCTTACAGGATTATCTTCATCTGCGCCTACCGTCAGAATTGTATTGGGATTGGCGACAGGATCATCATTCACACCGGTAATGGAGATCGTCACGGTCGCGGTATCGGTGCCGCCGTTTCCATCGCTGAGGGTGTAGGTAAAGGTTTCGGTCGCGGTCTCACCGAGAGCCAGATAGTCAAACACCCCATTGGGTTGATAAGAAATAAACCCACCGCTGAACAGTGTCAACGATGCACCGGAAGCCAGCACAACCTCATTACCCACATTGGCTGCGCTACCATTGACGGCCGTTACCTCAATACTGTCGCTACTATCGGGATCGTAGTCCACACCATTGCCGTTACTGCTGATCACACTGTGGTGATTCATGTTCAGGGTTTCGTTCTGAGTGATCGTAAAGTCATCGTCAGCAGCGACCGGAGGATCGTTCACACCGTGAATCGTAATCGTGACGGTCGCGGTGTCCGAGGTAACCAGCAGCCCGGTTCCATCGTCGATAGTGTAGGTAAAGCTTTCCGTTGCTGATTCTCCGACTGCCAGATAGTTAAACACGCCAGTAGGATCATAGGTAAACGTACCATCGGAATTCAGTGTCAGTAACGCACCGGAACCGAGTGCAATCTGATTGCCGACGTCACCTGCCACCCCGTTGACTTCCGTTACGGTCAGCGTATTGTTCTCAACATCGGAATCAGCTGTCGTAGGGTTTGCAGCAAGCACATTGCTGGCACCATTGAGGACTGTTTCTTCATCTGTGCTGAAACTGTCGTCGACAGCTACCGGGGCGTCATTAAGTGCATTGACTGTCACAGTGAACGTATTCGACAGCACAGTATTCCCGGCGACGTCGATGGCCCGAATCACAATATCCGCCGACCCACTCACATCCTGCCGGGAAGTCAAAATGAGTTCTTCTGTGGCGAAATTAAAATTGAGAATGGCATTGGTAATGGAATCAACACTGTAGCTGAGCGGGGTTCCCCCGTTCTGATTAAAGAAATCAGTGAACGGGCCCAGGTTGAAGCTGCCGAAATCTTCGTTGAGTGTCTGGTTCCCGATTGGAGTCGCTGTGGTAGGCGCAATCGTATCCAGTTCAAAATTGACATCGAAGGCACCAGCCGGGCTGACATTATCATGTTCATCCACAGTCATGAAGTGCAGGGTATGAGTGCCCCCTTCCAGCGAACCGCCACCGTTCAGGTTCGTTTCCAGCCAGCCGCGTGTCAGCGTGAATGAACCACCGTTGGCGCCGCCGGAGAGCAGACCAAAGATATCCACATAGCTGCCCCCATCCAGGGCGACTTTGAACTGGGCAATCAGGCTTTCATCAGAGACAGTACCGATAATCGTCAAATCGTTGGTGATGCCGTCCGAATTGGAAACTCCGGAATCCGTCTGCAGGCCGGCTACCACAGCCGGCGCATCCTGGTCCCCAATCAGTTCCAGTTGCACCGTGGGTACGTTGCGGTTGTTGTTCATCATCTGCAGGTCGTAGTTGTCGATGTCACCATCTTTGTCACCGTCCTGCTCTTCCGAGTAATAATTCTGATTCGGATTCAGACCCATCGACAGAATCATCTGCGAAGTGAAATGATTAAATCCGAACAGATGCTGGTAAGAGGCAGCCAGCGCCTGCTGATATTCAGTATCACTGACAGAGCCACTGCCGTCAGAGTCACCCGGCATAAAGATGTCGATGGTGAAATTACCGGTGGCTGCTGTCTGGCCCTGGACGAAGATCGAGTAGTCACCAGGAGCCAGTGTGGCCAGGACCAGTGAGCTGGACGTGCCAGCATGATCGTGTTCAGCCAGTTGCAGTGGAACCACAGCATTGGTGTTCGCATCCAGAATCTGGACCGCAGCCGGATTAAATGCAGAGCCGGGAGAGGCATGAACCTCAAATCCCAAAGTCGGCGAGCTGCCGGCACCAACCGTCAGCAGCAGTTCAGTCGAATCATTTGGCTGGTTTACTGAACTCTCCAGCGACGCCAGAATGTTGCTCGCCAGCAGGGTCCGGTCTTCCAGACGCTCAACGTGGCTGGCATATCCAATCGGACGAGACATCCGAAAAGGTAAACGACGCTTGAATTTGCGAGTAGAGTTGCGGCCAAATAATCTCTTGAGGCTCTTCATAGTGTTTTTACTCGTATTGGATTGGATCGTGGTCAAAGAATATACAGGTATGGCAGATGAGGATATTTACTGTCGAAATAGACACATACTTTGACGATTAAGCTAATTAAACCTAACAGTCAGCCACTTGCTCGAAATACGTTTTTTTCTTTTTGAGTACGCATTTTTAGCTCAAGTTTTCAGCTAATAATGCAATTTATGAAATATCTTTGCCTACGCGTGAAGGAATTGCAATTAATAAAAAGGCAATCTGGAATGTTTAGGAGATCTAGTTCAGGTTGTAGGACCTTCGTAAAGATCAGCGCAAAAATGAGTTTCATGTTCAGTAGGGGGGATAGGACATGCTGATGCCTTAACTCAACAAGAAAGTTTCATTTAGGCAACACGCTTGATAAGAAACCTGAACAAAACCCAAAAAGAGATCAACAGATTCCGATACGTGACACACAGGGACCTTCAGGCATGATCTTTCCCCGTAAAATAGGCAATCCAGAGGGAAAGTTAACGTTTGCAACCGAAAATCAGTATGAAGAGACCTGTTCAGCTCTAAATTGATTCGCCAGAGCTGATCCCACATACCGAACTAGAGTGAAGAAGAGTGATTATGACTCTCCCGCGGGATTTCTACCTCTATCGAGGCCTGAATCCAGGGAGTCAGGTCATTCTGTTTTACAAATACATTGTTTGAGCTGAATCGGTTCGTCCTGACATCCTGCAGCTGGATTCAGGGAAAAAATCAACGACAGGTCTGCAGATAAACAATCTGGTGATCGCACGAGTTGGAAAACATGCGAATGAATAAATTTTCACAATGGATTGTGGTTGCTCTCGCGATCAGTACGCACGGTATCGTGTTCGGTGGAGAAACTTACCCGGAACCCGGTTACCTGGGCGAATCGGCTCCAGCCACGGAGGAGAGCCTGTACCAGCCGATCTCGCTAAACGTAGCAGAGGAAGCAGTTTGCGCCCCTGATACCATGGCCGCTCAGGACTGCGTGAATCAGATCTGCCTGCCCGAATGCCAGTGCTGCAATTTCCTCGAGCAGTTTCTGATGCGTCACTCGCCGATCTACCCTTCGATGAACTCTCAGCGGGTTCGCGTTGGCGGCTGGTTGGACCAGGGTTTCACAGGCAACTTCCAGAAACCATCAAACAACTTCAACCTGCCTGTCACCTTCAACGACCGCTCTAACGAATACCAGATGAATCAGCTGTACCTGTTCGTCGAGCGTCCCGTTGACTTCGGCGGCGATGAGTTCGACTGGGGTTTCCGGGGAGACCTGCTCTACGGTACTGACTACTTTTATACAACCGCCCTCGGTCTGGAAACCCGCTCTGATGGAGCCCCTCACTGGAACAGCTCCAACGGACCTCGGAGCAGCGGCGGATATAATTATGCCATGTACGGCCTGGCGATGCCTCAGTTATATGCAGAATTCTATCTGCCCTTCCTGTCTGGCGTCAGCTTCAAAGCTGGTCACTTTTATACGCCCATCGGTTATGAAAGCGTGATGGCCCCGAAGAACTTCTTCTACTCGCACTCTTATAGCATGCAGTATGGTGAGCCCTTCACTCATACCGGTGTACTGGGCACAGTGCAGATCAATGAACAACTACAGGTACTTGCCGGTGTCGCTCGGGGCTGGGACGCCTGGGAAGATCCGAATGACGATGGGGAACTGCTGGCAGGTATCGGCTGGAACAGCGCTAATGAAGACACCAGCATCAACCTGACCCTGACTTCAGGCGATCAGGACAACGGATTCAGCAATACCGCCAACCGGACCCTGCTCAGCTTCGTGTTGTCGCACGACTTCACCGATTGCCTGACCTACGTCTTCCAGAGCGATTTCGGGATTCAGGACAACGGAACTATCAACAACCAGTTCCAGGTCGTTCCTGCCAAATGGTACTCCTTTAATCAATACCTGTTCTACGACATCACCGACAAATTTGCCGTGGGTGCCCGCTTCGAATACTTCCGGGACCAGAACTTCTCACGGGTCCTGCAGGTACCTGAGTTCCTGGCCACCGGCGGAAACTATTATGGTCTGACCGTGGGTGCCAACTGGCGACCACATCCCTGCGTCACTGTTCGACCGGAACTGCGGTTCGACTGGTCTGATACCCGGGCTCCTCTGCTCAACGTTCAGGGACCTTACCGCAACTTCCAGTCTGATTACCAGGTCCTGCTGGGTGGCGACGTGATCATCCGCTTCTAATTCAGGAAGCGGATGAGAGGCAAGTACCCGAAGACCCGTTAATGGTCATCTTCGTAGTACGGCTCGACGTGCACCACAACCTCCCGCACGGAAGGCCAGTCGTGCTGAATCTGCTGGCGGACCTGCTGGGCCGTCAGATGGGCCTGATCGACGGTTTCGTTCGGGTTGACTTCAATGTCGATATTCACATGTGCGTCAGGCCCTGCAGTCTGAATCCGGACCTTTTCTACATCCAGCACCCCTGTTACCTTCAGGGCTGAGGCCCGCACCTGATCAAAATACTTCTGATCGGGAATCTTATCGGTCAGCTCGTGCAGGTTCTCCCGGGCAGCGACCCAGCCCAGGTAGATCATGATTAACGCCAGCAGCATTGCTGTGATGTGATCGATCAAATGGCCGTAACCGGGGATCCAGCTGGCTATCAGCAGCCCGAGGGCCGCCAGGAAGCTGGTCAGGGCATCGGTTCGATAATGATAAGCTTCGGCTATCATCGCGGAGCTCTTCTCCTGACGGGCCATACGGAGTACCACCCGACAGGTCACTTCCAGTAGTACGGCAGCAAACAGGGGAATCGTCCAACTCACCCAGCCGATCACTTCGTACTGAACGTGGCTGAATGCTGCTACCAGCTGATAGAAAAACGTGCCGGTCCCGACCACCAGAATCAAGATGCCCAGCTGGAACCCTGCCAGCGGCTCATAACGACCATGTCCGAAAGGATGGTCCTCATCGGGAGGCTGTTCTGCCAGGCGAATCGCGAACAGAATTGCCAGCGAAGTAAAAACATCAGCACAGCTCGCCAGGGCATCGACCAGCAGGACCGAGTGTCCCAGAAACCAGAGCCCCACCAGCTCCATCACGATCACGAACAGGCGGACATTGATCCCCACCCAGGCCACTTTCATGAGCCGGGAAGTTCTGCGGCGACGAATCCGCGTGACATCGTCCGACAATTCCAGCGGTTCCGGAAATTCCTCCAGCAGGGGAGCCGGGGAAGGCTCATTCGAATTACCAGCACTGTCAGCAGCTGCCATACCAGTCAACACACATCAATGAGGATCAGGATTGTAGGAGAGTAGTCCGCTGCAGGTTTACAGTGAACACCATCATCACCGCATCTTGATTGGATTGAGGCAGTTTGACAAGAGCGAAACGAGTCAAAGCGTGATCGGGAACCGATTTGAGAGCAGTTTATCGCAGCCGGTGCGGGCCTCAGTCTGCGTCAGGCAGAATCAGAATATCGGGCAGGCTCAGCTGGTTTTCCTTCACCATGATCTTGGCCGCAGGCCATTGCTCCATCGGCGTAATCATGATGGTCTCATTCTCTTCGATCAGAATGGTATCCCCCGTCATCGCAGGACCAACGGAGGGATGCCAGAATGCAGCCATGCCGGGCTGAAACTTGAACTCACTATTGATCAGAATTGAGGTCTCAGCCGACTGATACCCCATGATGTCCGCCTGGTCGGCGTGCTGCCATTCATCGGGGCAATCGTATTTCTCGTAGATGCGTTTCACCCGGTTCCACGTATCAAACAGAGCCCAGTCCGGCTTGGAAAAATACATTCCCGTCGCCTGCATGAGCAGTGCCAGATGATGAGATTTGATGATAGTGGAAGGAGGTTTTCCCAGAGATACGGTGCGTGTCGCAGCCGCATGCAGACCGTTTTGGGAACCGACGGCAGAGATTACACAGTAACGCTCGAGGCGGTCTTCACCATAGCCCCAGTGTCGATAACGGATACTCTGTCCGTCTGCCATCACCTGTAACCGCCGGGGGTTGACGCCATGTTTCAACAGACGATGTGAAAGGCAGCCGGCGATTTCCTGTTCGGTATTTCCCCGTTCGACCCGGCGGGCAGTCGCTTCAACCGCATGCGAAACCAGTTTCCCCAGTTCACGGATGCGTTCCCCTTCCAGTTCGGTAAACGGAAACCGCAGGGTCCTTATTTCGTTGGAGAGATTCAGCGTCCCCTCGACTCCGGTGTCACTGGCGACATTCCGTCCTTTGCACAGGTCCCGCACCAGTTGTGACAAGGGTTCATGCCAGGGGCGGGTTTTGATCTGAAAGCCCAGCCCTGGAATGGCACGGTCAAAAATCTGATTCGCGTCGACATTGCTGCAGGCAATCAAGCGGGCATCCGGGGTAATGAAGACCGCAGCACAGGGATCGTTCGATCCGGTTCGGGTCAGCTCGGCTCCCGCGGTGAACCAGGCCATATTTTCGGGGGACTGCAGCAGCAGCGCATCGAGGTTATGAGCCTCCAGCAGCGAGATCAGCTGTTGCTGCTTGTATTCCACATCGGTGGCACGCCGGGGGTCTGACGTGGGAATTTCTCCGGAAGAGATTGGTGCATGAGCATTCACTGCTACGATCGTCATAGAGGACTCCCCGCTGGTACTACAACAAACAATCTTCCCAACACACGATTGTGACCCTCTGAAATTTGTCTGATATGAAGTCAGTGTCAATAAATGAGTTTTGTATTTAAAATAGCTGAAGTCAAGCATTTCCCGCTGATCTCAGCGGCAAAATACAGGTTTTATCTTCATAGAAACGATTAACGGATTTTTCAGCACCGGTTCTACCGCTGCAGACAGACAGAGATGATTTGTTGAGGACAGGAGGGTGCAGCCAGAAAAGGCAGATAAAGAGAATAAACGCATCCTGCAACGCACTCCGTACCTAGCATTAATCATATCAGGATATGAAAGAAATCAAGGGCATTTTCGATCAGCAGTCGGGGGCACGCCCTTCCATAGCCCGAAAATACGACATTCTGTCGCCCTGACATCAACGCAACAGGCTGCGAATGTTCAGTGACCGTCCAGAGACTTTCTGAATGACCGACTGCACCCGGGTTTCTTCTTTTTCCAGGTCAGCAATCACTTCCGAGTACTGGCGATTCAGCTTTTCTATCAGCTGATCCCGCTCCTGCTGGGCCAGCTGTTCAATCTGTTGGGCCAGTGCCTGCTTCTGACGACCGATTTCCGCCTGGCAGGCCAGCTTCAACCCACGGGCAATCTGCTCGCCGGTTTCCGATTCCAGCCGCCAGACAGGCTGGCTGTAACTTCCCGATCCCTCCAGGGTCGCCGAAATGGAATCGATGGTGGAGAGCGCCTGGGCGACGACTTGTGTCAGAGGCTTGATGCCCGCCTGCTCAGAATCGAACTGAAACCGCACGGGAGTCTGTTTAAATTCCACCCGGCACGTGAAATCATTTTCCCGAAACGAAATCCGCGACTCACACTCAGTCTGATCCGCGATCAGTGCCAGCGATAACTTATCGGAATTCTCAAGTTGAATCGTTTTCTGTTTCGGCAGGTCAAACTTGACCAGAAAGTCGTGCGTGGGCTGCTGCTCATAAAATTTGAGTTCTCCCGCGAGCCTGACTTCCCCTTCCGCCTCGACGCGTGCCTGCAGCTGAATCGGCCGGCGATACGCTGTCGGCTCAGAAGAGAGTTCCCGCACGAGTGCCTGAAATGGATATTTCTGTTGATTCACACGCGCGCTTCCACTCACTTTGATCTGCCTGAATAACACATTCGGCAGTGCATCCGCCGGTCGGAAGTCAATCCACTCTCCCTGCATCCGCTCCGGTTCGGGTTCGTCGCGCATGGTGTTCACAGTCTGAAAGATCATACTCGACCAGCCGGTCATCTCTTCCAGTTGTGCTGTGAGTTCTTCACCAATCAGGGCATGCAGAATTTTCTCTGGATCGGGCGAGACGGAGTCCATCAGCGAATCGAGTTGCGCCAGATCCTGATCTTTGGCGTCTTCGATCCGCTGGAAATCGCGCTGTGCCAGTTGAGGCAGGTTATTGAGTTCCTCCCGCATCTGCTTGCCTTCCTTGACCAGCAGATCGACACGTTCAGCCGACTCCGCGTAGGTTTTGATTCGATCCAGGGTCTTACCCTCGGCGGTTTTGACCGAATCCTGAACCGAATCCAGTTCCAGCTTCACCTGGTCCACCCTCGATTCATACTGTGCGAAACGCTGCTTCCACTCCAGTTGGACCTGCTTTGAAACCTGTACGGTTGCCAGACGATCGGGATCCAGCTGCTCGACAGCAGACTGCTTCAAAACATCCAGCCAGCTCTTACCCAGTTGTTTTGACTTTTTACGAAAGGGAGCGAAATTCAGATGAAAGTGACTGCCCGGCTCCGAATTTTCTTCTCCAGTTGCAAAAGTGGAACGTGGCGGATTGAATTCCATTCCCAGAATGGCCGCCTCTTCGACAATCAGGTTCCGCTGCAGCAACGGGCGTCCCGCGAGTTTCAGTTCCATCTCAGAAAACGTGGCGATGTAGCTCTTATCTTTCGCCGGACTGGCGATTGCCACCGGCCCGGTCTTGATCGCCGGGGGAAAGAAACCGGTTTTGAGATCGTAAATTTCCACCTGCGTTCCCGTCACGGATTGACTCACTTGAATCAGGCCGGAGCGCACGAGCGGATCGAAGGCGAAGGCAAAAAAGACCCAGATAATCGCTGCCAGGGTCAGACGAGGGAGCAGGTAATTCCACTTCATGAAACCTCTCCCATCACCGTACCGACTTCGGTTCCCCAGAGCAGTTTGACAATCCAGTACTTTTTCAGCCGCTCAGCCATGATCGGCGTGTACTTTTCGAAGAGGGGGCGCGTCAGTCGAAAAGCCGGATAGAACAGACAGAGCCCCAGCAACAGGCTGCCCATCACGACGGTATTATTGAAATCGGTCCAGGGAGCCAGCGGGAGTTCATACACGCTTTGCCAGAATCCCTGTAACGACGGCGCGCTGAGGACATTTTTCCCCAGCAGATGACTCAATGGATCGAGCAAAATACCCAGCCAGGAAAAGACGAGGGTCGCCAGGGAAGCGGAGCAGAGATTGACCTTGGAACTCGCCAGAATGAACAGCAGCATCAAGGCGATGAGATTATCTTTGGGAACCAGACCGATCACCATGCCCATACTGAACCCGAGGGCCAGTTGACGCGGTGAGGAAACGCCAGTGAAGGCGCTGGCCAGAAATCGCAGAGAGCGAAGCCAGTAAGACATTTCGGGGTGAACTCCGTTATATCATTGGAGTTAAAAGGAATAAAAATTCTGCCTGCCTGCGTAAGAAGGTCAGGCAGAATCCCCCCTGTTAAGCCTAAGTATCGGCTGAAAGCGTCGCGCGTCTTAATCGTTATAATCAGAAATTCTTAACATTCGCGGAGATATTACTTAGTGTCACTACTGATTTGAGGCGGTCGAACAGTTCGAAATGGTATCAGAAAGGCTGAGGAATCCTGGATTTCCCCCCTGTACCGGCCCAGATTATTTCTGAATCCAGAGCATGACGAGCGACCAGCCCAGCCAGACAGCGAACAGGCCGACCAGCAGGTTCCCGGCGATGTTGATCAACGCATGATGCATCTCTGCATTCCGCAGCAGACTGACGGTTTCATGGCCGAACGTGGAAAAGGTGGTCAGTGAGCCCAACATGCCCGTGATCAGAAACAGGCTCACATGTTTATGCACCCACACTGAAGAGTGGATCTGCTTATGCGAGACAATCGCCATCAGAATGCCGATCAACAGGCAGCCTGTCGCATTCACCACGAAGGTACCCGCGGGAAATCCGGGGTACTTTCGTGACATGAATTCCGTGATACTGTAGCGCGCAATCGCTCCGAAAAATCCACCCAGTCCAACGGCCAGCAGTTGTGACACCTGTTATCCCTTTTTTCAGTCTGCTCAGCCTGCTGACACAGGCGTACGAATCGGTTTGAGTTCTCGGAAGCCTACTTGGAAGAGATCTTCCACAGGTGCTTGTCGCTGCGCAGGAACAGAGCGTTATCCGCAATCGCGGGCGTGGCAAGAATCGTCTCCTTCAGATCGATTTCGCCCGTCTCTTTGCCTTCGTCTGCTCCCACCTGCACCACCTGTAACAGTCCTTTTTCGTTGACCAGATACAGATGCTTGCCGGCGGCGATCGGAGTCGCACTGAAAGGACCTTTTAACCGCAGACGCCAGATCACTTCGCCATCTTCCGGATTCGCAGAGGTCAATACGCCTGCCCGGTTCACGGTGAAGACCTTCTTCTCATACACCAGGGGACTGGCCGTCGCGGGAGAGAGCTTCTGTTCCTGCCAGAGAACCTTGGGAGGCTCGCTGCTGGACCCGGGTACGAGTGCGGTGAGACCGTTGGAAGGAATATACAGCGTATTGTCTCCGACCGTGGTCGAAGGAATACGGCCGGCTCCCTGCTCGTAGCTCCACGCGGTATCTCCCGTTTCGGGATAAATCGCATCCACGCCTTCACTCGACTGCAACAGCACCAGGGTTTCGGCGCTGTCAGAGGCTTTCAGAATCGCGGGCGACGTCCAGTTGGCAACCCGGGGACGTTTGATTTTCCAGCGGGAGATGCCGGTTTTCACATCCAGGCCGGTGGTGAAAGAATCGTCGTCATTCTCGACGGGTACGATCAGGGTCTCACCCACCACGATGGGTGAAGAGGCCATTCCCAGGCTGTTACTCGCATTGGGGAAATCGTGTGACAGTCCGCGGATCCAGAGCAGGTTTCCGTCCATATCCAGACAGACGACATCATTACTCGAGAATGTGGCGAAAACCCGCTTGCCATCACTGGCGGGAGTCGGCGTTGCCACGCACATTTTGTTATGACACTGTGTCCGTCCCGTTGCCCAGAACTGACGGTCCCACAGCTGCTTGCCGGTCTTCGCATCGAAACAGAGTACGTGCAACTGGTCCTGTTTGAAACCGGTGGTGCTGGTCAGAAAGACCTTGTCTCCCACGATGATCGGTCCCGAAGCCCCCCGACCTTCCAGATCAGCGGTCCAGGCAATACTCTCCTGGTCGACCAGGGTCGGCGGTGTATCCGACGTCGCCACATTGTTGGTCAGCGGACCCCGGAACTGCGGCCAGTCGGCTCCACAACACAGACCGATGGCAATCAGAGGCATCACAAGTTGAAAGGCACTCTTATTCATAATTTTAACCTGTCAGGAAAGTATGTTTGAATTCGAGGAGAAACTGCAGATCGACAGTTACGGCGTTAACTGCGTCGTTGCCTCTGGTTTTTCGGAAAGTACACCAGTCCCGGAAGGACGGGCGATGCGTAATTGGAACTGGTAGCGTTGTGCCCAGCTTTCGGTCTGCTCGTTTTGACAGAGTTTCAGCAGAATCACATTTTTCCCCGGTTTGAATGTCACGGGCACACTGTATTGATCCATGATCATCCCGCGGTGATATTCATTGCGGGCAAACAGCAACTTGCCATTCACCCAGATTTTCCAGGCATTGGGAGTTCCCAGGCGAATCTCCAGTTCCTGTTCCCCCGGGCTATAGAAGTCAGCCGCACAATACATCACGGCCCCTTTGTAGGGAGAAATCTCTTTCGCGATGTCGAAGATGCCGTAATCGTCTTCTGTATTCACCGACTTCCAGTTCACTTCCCCTTCCTTGCCTTTCAGGGCCGAGGAGAAGTCCAGATTTTTCTCGGGTGGGTAGGCCGTATCGTATCCCTTCAGTTCCCGGTTATCGAAGGGGCCGATGATCTTCCAGTCCGACAGGAAGCCAAAGTGCTTCTGCAGATCGATCTTCTCGCCCAGGCCTCGCAGCGGTTTGACAATCGCTTTCACCTGGTCGTCATCGGTCGCGCCGCTCAGCGCCTGCTCGTAGGCCTGTTTGGCTGCGTCTTTCTTGCCGTCTTTTTCCAGTTTCTTTGCCTGATCAATCAGTCGCTGCACGGCATCGCGTCTGAGTGTCACACTCGGGTCGTTGATCATCCCGGGAATGATGCGTTCGCTGGCACTCGCGTCTACTTTGATGAGCGTTTCGTAAGCCAGTCGTCGTGCCCGGGGATTGTTGGATTTGTCCAGAATGAACTTTTCGAGTTCCGCTTTGGGCAGCTTGCCCTGCTGAATCGCGTTCGACGCGACTGCTTCAAATGCCCCGCACAGCCAGTTGACCGCCAGAGGATTCGCCCCCTTGAAACTGGACAGAATCGGAATCAGTGCCGACGCATCTGCCTGGGAAAGCGATTGAACCGCCTGGGAGGCAGCCTGATTTCCCTGCCCCTCTTTTTGAACCTGTTTGATTCTGGCGATCTGTTGTTCCACATCATCCGCCCGCACGCTGCTCAGTACGCTGAACAGACACAAACAGCAGAAAAGAAAACGACTTCGCTGCATGAGAATCTCCCGACTTTCAAAATTGTTCTGAATCAGCAATCTCCGCTGCCTGGAGATCGCGTCGTTGAGTAGAGTCAAGTGCCTGCGATTGTACCAGTTTCCTTCCCGCACCAACAAGTATGCAGACAAATTTCCCTGGGAAGCCCCAATCACGGAATGCTGCCTGTCAGCCAATTCAAACGAACTTCCTGCATTCCCTTCGTGTCTTGGCTGAATCTGAGTCTTGCCTGTGATATAATTCCCGTACGAATCAGATTGACTACTTTTGAGCCCCAGGAACTTCTCGTATGTCTTTAATTCTCAGCCAGACTCTGAATCGACTGCTCGAGGGAGAGAATCTGGAGAGTGAAGCGACCCGCCAGGTCATCTCCTCGATCATGCAGGGAGAATGCAGCGATGCCCAGATTGCCGCGTTGCTCACAGCACTCCGCATGAAAGGCGAAACGTCAGACGAACTCGTCGGCGCCGCCCAGGCGATGCACGCCAAGGCGCTTGCGATCCCCACGAACAGGCAAGGCCTGCTGGATACCTGTGGCACCGGCGGCGATCAGCTGCACACCTTCAACATCAGCACGACAGTCGCCCTGGTCGCGGCTGCAGCCGGTATCCCTGTCGCCAAGCATGGCAACCGCAGCGTCTCCAGTTCCAGCGGGTCGTCAGATGTCCTCGAAGCACTCGGCGTCCGACTCGACCTGACACCTGAACAAATCGGCCAGTGTCTGGAGACGACCGGCATTGGGTTCTGCTTCGCGCCCCTGCTCCATTCCGCGATGAAATATGTTGCCCCGGTCCGGAGGGAACTCGGCATTCGCACCATCTTCAATTACCTGGGGCCTTTAACGAATCCGGCCAGCGCCGAGTACCAGTTGCTGGGGGCCAATTCGGTAGAGGCTGCGGAAAAAATTGCTCAAGCCCTGTTAAAATTAGGTCGAAAACATGCATTGGTTGTCTGTGGCAACGGAGAACTGGATGAGGTCAGCCTCTGGGGAAAAACGACCGTTTTCGAAGTGACGGGGTCCAACCTGAATCGCTTCGAATGGACGGCTGCCGACTTCGGGTTACCCGAATGCGACGTAAGTCAGTTGACAGTCGAATCCTCCGAGCAAAGTGCCAATATCATCCGCGAGATCCTGAATGGTGAACAGGGCCCGGCCCGTAACATGGTCGTCGCCAATGCTTCAGCTGCTTTACTGGCTGCTGAACAGGCTTCCGATCTGATGCAGGCTGTTCAAAAGGTCGCTCAACTGATCGATGAGGGAAAAGTACGCGAAAAACTCCAACAACTCATCGACTTTAGCAGTAGTAGAGGAGGAGAATAAATAAGACGAAATTCCACGCGGGTCTAATAAAAAACGAATGCTTTCGTCAGGTTGACTTGCCGAATCTGGACTGACTCTTATAATTCCTCAAAACAATGTCACCCCGACCAGAGACCATGTTCAGTGGTTTCTGGCAAAAATAAAGGTCTCACCATTATGAATGCTGAAGCACAACGCAAACTGATTTTCAATCCGGATGAGGCCAATCTCCGTTTACCGCTCGTACGGGCCATCGTCAAAGACATTATCGCGCTGTACGAAAATCTGCATGACCGCCAGGAACGGATCGAAGAGATCAAGCATCTCCCCGGCTCCACCACGCGCGATGAAGACTCCGTCTACAGCGAAGAGCTGCTGCAGGCTGAGCTGGATATCGAGAACGATAAAGAGCAGCTGAAAACCTACGAAGACGAACTGCTCGAACTGGGTGTTGAGCTGGAAGATCCTGCTCTGGGTGTCGTCAACTTCCCGACCCTCCGCGAAGGCAAAGAAGTTTACCTCTGCTGGAGACTGGGTGAAGAGGAAGTCGGCCACTGGCACTCCCTCGACGAAACCTACTCAGATCGCCGTTCGCTGCTCGAAGAGTCCATCGACAACGATGACCACAACGACATGCTGATGTAAGCTCAATGCTTACTCAGCCTGCACCCGTTGTTCCCACGCTGCGTACGCTGCTTTCATCTGTTTAGCAATCTTCGGCTTCTGGTCTGCGAGGTCGGTTGTCTCGCTCAGGTCCTGATCCAGATCAAACAGCATGAAGGGCTTGTCGGGATTCGTCCGCAACAGTTTATAATTTGCATGCCGCACTGCTGCGTATTTCCGGTACTGGAAAAAGAACGTCCGCGGCTCTGCCACTTCCGGATGCTCCAGTACCGGCAGCATATTCGTTCCATCCAGCGTTCGATCTGCAGGGCGCTCTCCTCCGGAGACCGCTATCAGGGTCGGCAGGATGTCCAGGCTGATCAGCGGACTGCTGTTAACAGAGCCTGCTTCAATGCGACCGGGATAACGCACGATCGCCGGCACGCGGATGCCCCCCTCCCATAAAGTGACGCCGCCGTCTCGCAGGGGTTTGTTGGAAGCGACTTCCAGTCCGCGGTCCTTGAGCATGAAGGCACCGTTGTCCGAATACCAGATCACCAATGTATTGTCCCGCAATCCGCAGGTGTCCAGCTGATCCAGCACGCGGCCGATTGCCGTGTCCAGGGCAGTTACAACGGCGCGATAGCGTTTCCGGGGGTCTTTGGTCTCGGGTGAATAGCCATAGGCAGCAAAGGCACTGTCCGGCGCCTGCCATTCATTGCCTTGTCCCGGTTGCTTGTTGCGTTTGCTGGGAAAATGCGGTGCATTAAAAGGCAGATAGATGAAAAACGGACGCTTTTGATTCTCAGTGATGAAACGACACGCCTCATCGGCAAACAGCTCCGTAGAATAGCCTTTCTCAAAGACTTCATTGACACCACGCCACAGATCGTGCCGCCCGGCGTAGTAGTGGTGATAATAGTCGATGTTCCCGGCTGCGAATCCAAAGAACTCGTCAAAGCCCCGCTCTGTCGGTCGGCTGCCTTTGGAAAAACCGACATTCCATTTGCCGAAGCAGGCCGTCCGGTATCCTTGCGGCTTGAGATACTGCGGAATCAGCCGCTCACTCTGTCGCAGGCCATCTGCATAATTTTCATCTGCACTCAACTGGTGATTCAGGCCGATCCGCTGCGGATAGCGGCCCGTGAGCAGCGTCGCCCGCGAAACCGTACAGGTGGGGGAAGCCGTATAAAAATCGGTCAGCCGCGCCCCTTCCCGCGCCAGTTGATCCAGGCGGGGAGTCTGCATGACCTTGTTTCCATAGCAGCCCAGATCACCGTAACCCAGATTGTCCGCTGTGATCAACAGGATATTGGGCCGCTGCTGTTTATCCTGCTGCGCTGCCACCGGATGCGACGTTAGACACAGACCTATAAAACAGAAACTCAACAGACAGAACAGACGGCGAATCATCACGGCTTCTCCAGATCACTCTCAACAGGTGGTTAGCTCGGTAACTTTGCGTAGCGCTGAGACCTGTGCCAGGCCCCGGTTCCATCACAACATGTTAAGCGCCGCCTGTCAATCGAGGGCCGTTAACTGAGCTGCCGGATCAGATACAGATATTCCAGGGCGCTGTGCATTGCCTCCTGCTGCTGGTTCGCCGTCCCTTTGTGGCCCCCTTCGATATTCTCATAATAAAAATAGTCATACCCCAGTTGATCCATGCGGGCCGCCATCTTTCGCGCATGCCCGGGATGCACGCGGTCGTCCTTGGTCGAAGTAAAGAAGTAAACCCGGGGATATGACTGCCCCGGCTTCAGATTCTGCAGCGGCGAATACTGGCTGATGAACTCCCACTGCTCGGGAAGATCGGGATTTCCGTACTCCGCCATCCAACTGGCGCCTGCCAGCAGCTTATTGAAACGCTTCATATCCAGCAGCGGTACACCGCAGACGATGGCATTGAACAGATCCGGGCGTTGTGTCAGCGTCACTCCCATCAAGAGTCCGCCGTTACTCCGACCCATCGCTCCATAATGTTTCGGCGAACTTACTCCCTGATGCTGTACCGCTTCGGCAACCGCGAAAAAGTCATCATAGGCGCGCTGCCGGTTCTCCTGCAGTGCCGCTTCGTGCCAGCGGGGACCGTATTCCCCACCGCCGCGAATGTTGGCCAGCACATACGCGCCCCCCTTCTCCAGCCAGAGTTTTCCCATCAACGGACTGTAGTGCGGCAGGATCGAAATTTCGAAACCACCATAGCCGTACTGTAAGACGGGCGTGGAATGATCCAGCGGGATCTCTTCACGGTGCACCAGGAAATACGGGACTTTCGTTCCGTCGCGACTGACGGCAAATGACTTTTTCACCGTCAGACCTTTCGTATCAAAGCGGGCCGGCGTCGATTGCAGCAGTGTCTCGGTCCCCTCCTGAAAGTTGACATAATACAGGCTGCCCGGCTGCAGAAAACCGTCGCGTGACATCAGGAGATCATTACTGCTGCTGTCAGAAGAACTGATGGAGATTACATCTCCCTCTCCCCAGGGAAGCACGCGCCCCTGCCAGGCGTTGTCTGCAAGTTTGAATTCGCGGATCTGACTCGAAACATGTTCGATTCCGGTCACATAAACCGCATCCCGCGCAGAGCGGACCTGAGAAATCGTTCCACTCTGGCCAGGATCATATACGGACAAGATGTCTGCAATCTCCCCCGTCCTGGCAAACTCGGACAGGGAGAAACTCACCAGGGCTCCCGCTGAGAAGTCGCGCCAGTCCTCTTTCAGTTCCACCAGCAACTGATCCTGGAACAGGCTCGACAGACTGCATTTCTGTGGCAGCGGCAGCTGCTGCAGTGTTCCCTCCGCAGTCACCAGGTAAAAGGTAAAGTGATAAAAATCATGCCCCCGCATTACGACACAGCTCTGTCGGCCGTTGTGTTTCAGATTGACGGGGTACACTAAGGTCTCGTCTTCGCCCGTTTCCAGCATGGTCTCCGCTGCCGAGAGTGGCGTCCCCCGCTGCCAGCGTTTCAGAATGCGGGCATAACCGGATGAGTTCAGGCTGCCTGGACCCCAGTCGGTTGCAATCAGCAGATGATCGCGGTCTTCCCAGCAGAGATTACTCTTCGCCTGCGGCACAGAAAAGCCCCCCTGCACGAACGACCGCGAAGGAAGATCGAATTCACGATAGACGGCCGAATCCGTTCCGCCCGGTGCCAGTTCCACCAGGCAGCGGTCGTGATCCGGAGCCAAACAGTCGACGCCTTTGTAGATCCAGTTTTCCGCTTCTTCTTTGGCCAGCTGATCCACGTCGAGCAGCAGTTCCCACTCTTTCGATTTCTGCTGGTACTGCTCCCGGGGCATGCGACGCCAGATTCCCCGCACGTGCTGCGGATCGCGCCAGAAGTTATAGACGAAATCTCCCCGCAGGGTCCCGTAAGTAATCCGGTCGGCGGCAGTCAGAATTTCCAGGGCTTCCCGTTCATACTGCTGATAACGGGGATCGCTGGTCAGCACCTGCAGGGTCTCGGCATTCTGTCGCTTCACCCAGTCCAGGGCCTGCTCCCCCTCAATTTCTTCCAGCCAGAGCAGCGACTGTTCATCCTTATGCTCTGAATCCTGCTGATCGGAATTTTCTGCTGCATCCATCCTGCTTGCTCCTGAAATAACGGCACTGTTCGGTTTGAGAACTATTGTAGAGGATTACTTGAGCCTGACTTAAGTCATCTGGTTCGATTTGTCAGCTTTTTCGGCAACGGACCTCTGAAATGAGATATTCTCTGAAAATCCCGATTCAGGGGCTGTATTTAGCGGAGACCGCTGATACAATTCCACTCCGATGAGGAGCCAGATGGTCCGTCTACCGGTACGGTGACCGACCCGCTCTGAGCTGATCTCCAGAATCTCTTTCATAAAGAGCCGGCTGTTTGCCCTCTTTTCGTGTTGTTTTTGCTACATTTTGCCGAAATCCTGAGACAGGGGTTTCGCTTCTGACCGTAGCAGTGGGGTGATACGAAGCAGAGCTTCGAGGAGAGCGCTGTCCAGACCGTCGTCTGTTCATGCCCCCTGAGTCGATAGGGATCGACTCTCACACCATGTTCTTTTTTACGCGACGCATGCCTCACCTGCGGGATGAAGGTGCGTCAAAAGGCTGATTATATGTCAACTGATGTCTCTGAGCAGACAAAATTCACTGATTTTGCGCTTGCACAACCCATTCTCGCTGCACTTGAGACGCTGGGCTACCAGACACCCACCCCGATTCAGGCACAGACGATCCCGCATCTGCTGGAGGGTCGTGACCTGGTAGGTCAGGCACAGACGGGAACCGGCAAAACAGCCGCGTTCGCACTCCCCCTGCTCTCAAATATCGACCTGGAAGTCAAAGCTCCCCAGGTTCTGGTGCTGGCTCCGACCCGGGAACTGGCGATCCAGGTCTCTGAGTCGTTCAAAGATTACGGTTCAGAACTGCAGGGGCTGCAGGTACTCCCCATCTACGGAGGCGCCAGCTTCCGCGACCAGCTGCAACCCCTGAAACGGGGCGTGCATGTCGTAGTGGGAACCCCCGGACGCGTCATGGACCACATGCGTCGTGGTACTCTGAAAATGGACCAGCTCCGCTGTCTTGTGCTCGATGAAGCAGACGAAATGCTGCGTATGGGCTTCATTGACGACGTGGAATGGATTCTGGAACAGACCCCCGAGAACCATCAGACCACACTCTTTTCCGCCACGATGCCCGATGCCATCCGTCGCATCGCAGTCAACTACCTGCAGTCGCCGGAAGAGATTACCGTTAAAGTCAAAACTCGTACCGCCGATACAATTCATCAGCGATTCTGGCTCGCGAAAGGGCACCACAAAATGGATGCTCTGACCCGCATCCTGGAAGTGGAAGAAACTGATGGCGTGATCATCTTTGTCCGTACCAAGAGCATCACCACTGAGCTGGCTGAAAAACTGGAAGCCCGCGGCTTCCTGTCGGCTCCATTGAATGGTGATATCCCTCAAAGGCAGCGTGAACTCACTGTCGGCAGACTGAAAGCCGGCCATGTCAACATTGTCATCGCTACCGATGTCGCTGCCCGCGGACTGGATGTAGACCGTATCAGCCACGTGATCAACTACGATCTGCCAGGGGACTCTGAAGCCTACGTGCACCGCATCGGACGAACGGGACGTGCCGGCCGAACCGGCCACGCGATCACTTTCGTTTCCCCGCGTGAAACCCGCTCGCTGTCCAACATTGAACGGGCCATCAAACATAAACTGGAACGCATGGACCTGCCCACGATCGAGGCGATCAATGAACGTCGCACCGCTCGTTTCAAGGAATCCATCACCAGCGCTATGAGTGCTCCCGATTTTGACATGTTCCGCAAGCTGCTCAGCGAACACCAGGCTGACACCAGCTGTTCGGAAATCGAAATCGCCGCTGCCCTGGCCTGCCTGCATCAGGGCAAACGCCCTCTGTTTCTTCAGGAAACAACCCGGCAGGAAACACGCAAACCGCGCGAGACCGAAGGTCACAAACCACCTCAAGGCGAACGTCGTTTCAACAAAGACAAAGACCGTCCGGAGCGCCCTCGCAAACGGGAATTCAGCGATTCACCGGAAGAGGGTATGGAACGCTACAAGCTGCAGGTGGGTCACAACCATGGCGTCAAACCAGGCAACATCGTTGGTGCCATCGCTAACGAAGCCAACCTGGATAGCCAGTACATCGGCCGCATCAATATCTTTGATGAATTCAGTACGGTCGATCTTCCCGAAGGGATGCCCCGGAATATCTTCCGTGCTTTGAAGAACGTCTGGGTGGCTGGTCAGCAGTTACGGATCTCCCGCTGGGAATCACCCGAAACCTTCGCCGGTAAGAAGAAACGTTTCAAAGGCAAACTGAAACACAAGCAACAGAAAGCCTAAGCTGTGGATACAAAAAAACCGCTGTCCTGAGTAATCGGGACAGCGGTTTTTTATTTTGAGATCAGTGTGTCAGCCGTTTATTTGCCGGCTCCACCAAAGACATTCGAAGTCTGACCGGAAGAGGTCTGCTGCTTCAATCGTTTGCTGCGGGTGAAGACTCCGGAAACCTGTCCTGAAGAACTGGCACTCACGCCGGTTTTCTTGGCTCCCGCTTTGATCGGAGAGGCAATCCCAGAACCGGGAGTATGCAGGCGACGCTGTGGCTTGTAACCGATGTAGCTCAGGAAGTCGTTGATACCGATCACGCGGACTGCTTTCAGACGGGCTTCTTCACGAATTTCTTTCATCTTCGCGAGAACCTGCTGCATCTTGTCGCGCTGTTCATCGGTCTTGGCAGAATCCACATCGGGAGACTCACCAATCACGAGGAACTTGGTGTGTACGGTCAGGCCGTTACCGGTCCGCTCGCCATTTTCGGTCACGATGTTATCGATCTTGGCGTTCGCATTCTCGATGATCCGCTGCAGCAGATCCATATCGGACTTGCCATCACCATCCAGGTCGATGATACCTGAAATTGCGAAGGTTTCAGGACGACCGACACCCCAGAGCGGTGTGTAAATCGGATCGCCGGGGCTGATTGGCTGGTAGATGTCATCAGAAACAATGCGTGCTTCAGAGAGGTGTGGTCCGAGGATCTTGGTGACTTCGATGGCACCAATGATGTCTTCTTCACCACGACCGATTCCCTGGTGGGCTTTACGATAGACGCTGAATGTCATCTGCTTGGGCAGACGGTCTGCCTCACCCAGGTTGATCCAGACCACGCCAGTGCTGTTATCAACAGTTCGAATTACGCCATCCGGTTTTTCAAAGCTGACCTTTTGAACTTCAGTCAATCGGCTACGCAGGGTATCAATCAGGCTGGCGTAGGTATTGTTTTTGTTTTCGAGGTCTTTAATTGTTTTCGCGTTGGTTTCACGCAACTGGTCCAGCTCGATCAGGATTTCTTCGTTTTCCTTCTGCAGGGCAGCGATCTGCTGATCTTTGGCGGAAACTTCTTCTTCTTTGACTTTCTGAGTGTCAGCCAGATCCTTTTCTGCTCCGTCGCGGGCAGTCCGGTGCTGGTCAACAACTTTATCCAGCTCACCTTTGAGAGCCAGGAACTGGGCTTCGAGTTTGTTTTTGTCGGCCTGTTCCTGTGCCAGCTGATTCTTGGTCTGGTTGAGCTGAGTGGAGAGCTTGATCAGGGTGTTTTTAATCGTGGGCTCTGCCAGAACGTCAGCATGGGTCTTGATATCCTGCTCGGTCGCACCAATGACGGTGTTCGGAGTTTTGTTATCAAGGCCGATTTCATCCTGCTCGTTCCCGATCAGCTTTTTCAAAGCCTGCAGTTCTTCGTCCAGCTTGCGTACTGCGGCATCGCTGGTACGAGCGTTTGACTCAGCCTGATTCAGCTTGGCGTTGGCTTCTGCCAGATCTTTATAGTTCAGGTAAGCCATCACGCCACAGATCAGTGTGAGCATGACGAAAAAGATTAATGAGAAGTGAACAGCAGTTGGTTTACTGGCAGCCATTTTTTCTAACCTTAAGGATTTTCAAGTGACAATCGTGGTTAACGAAGCACCGTGGCGGTGATGGTCGATATGTCAAACTATCTTCAGCAATGCCCGGCCGTCTGCCATGACAACCTGCAGGAAGACCAGAAGAGGTGGTTCTGAGAATTCTGAAGAACAGCGTCCTGCTATCTATCATTCTAAGTTCAGGAATAGCAGTGTCAAGCAGCTTCTCTGAACCTCCCCCCTCTGTCGATAAACAGTTTCCGATATACCGGCAGGCTTGCCCCACCTGCCAGGCTACACAAAGTATCAGTAAACTGCGTTCCCGCAGTCTGACTGACAAAAGATTTCATTGAGTTCCGACTTCGGCCCGCCTGTACATGGCGATTCGCGACTGTCTCCCCAATAATGAGACTCTCACGAGTCGATTTCCTGCAGATTCGCGAACAGCAGGTCCTCATGCCGGGCCCGTAAAATCTCCTCATGTTTCCAGTTTCGGCTATCTCATTTCAAAATTTCAGGTAAAGCTAAATCTTTATGAAAGAAACACTTTACATCATTGATACGTTTTCTCTGGTATTTCAGGTTTTTCATGCTGTGCCGGCCATGACCAGTCCTGCGGGTCAACCGACCAATGCCATCTTTGGCATTACGCGGGACATTCTGAACATCATCAAGAGCCAGGCCCCCGACTACCTGATCTTCGCCATGGATTCCAGCGGACCGGGCACCCGGAATGATGTGTATCCCGAATATAAAGCGAATCGCACCGAGATGCCGGAAGACCTCCGGCCCCAGATTCCGCACATCATGGATGTCGTGCGGGGATTTCAGGTTCCGATTATCGAATGTCCGGGTTGGGAAGCTGATGACGTTTTTGCCACAATCGCCCGCCAGGCCCGGGAAAAAGGCCTCGATACGGTGATCGTCACCAACGACAAGGATGCCCGCCAGCTGATTAATGAAGCCGTACGACTCTACAACATTCGTAAAAACAAGTTCATGGACGCCCAGGCCGTCGAAGACGACTGGGGCGTGCGACCGGATCAGGTTATCGATTTCCAGTCACTCGTGGGAGACAGCGTCGACAATATCCCAGGTGTCCCCCTCGTCGGTCCCAAGAAGGCACAAACCCTGATCGAGCAGTTCGGCTCCCTGGAAGAGGTGCTCGCCAATGCAGATAAAGCCAAAGGCCCCAAACTGCAGCAGAACCTGAAAGAATTCGCCGACCAGGCCCGCATGTCCCGCGAGCTGGTAACACTGAATCAGAACCTGGACCTCAGCGTTGACTGGGAAGCCTCCCGCCTGACACATCCCGACCGGGAACGACTGCACGAGCTGTTCATGGATTTCGGCTTCCGTCGCTTCGCCGAGGAGATGAAAGAAGACTTCACCAAACCAGAGGAAGTCGAGCCCCAGGAACGCATCCGGGAGACCGTCGACACTGAAGCCGCCTTCGAGAAATTCGTGGCACTGCTCAAGGAACAGGATGAATTCTGCGTCGACCTGGAAACCACCGGACTGAAACCGGCCGAAGCTGAAATCGTCGGCTGGGCCATCAGCTGGGAAAAGCACAGCGGCTATTACATTCCCGTCGAAGGCCCTCCGGGGCAGCCGGCCCTCGATCCTCAACTGGTGCTCAGCCAGCTCAAACCACTGCTGGAAGACCCCGAGATTCAGATTACGAATCAGAACATCAAGTACGATATGGTCGTGCTGATGCGGGCCGGCGTCTTTCTGCAGGGCGTCAGTATCGATCCGATGGTCGCTTCCTACCTGCTCAATGCAGGCGAACGGGGACACAGCCTGGACAAGCTGTCCGAACGCTATCTGCAGCACACCATGATTCCCATTTCGGAACTGATTGGCTCTGGAAAACAGCAGAAAAAGATGTTCGAAGTCGAGATCAACAAGGTCGCTGAATACGCGGTCGAAGATGCTGAGATCGCCTGGCAACTCTCCCGGATTCTCAAGGATGAACTGCAGCAACACAACCTGTGGGACCTGTACTGGGACCTGGAACGTCCGCTGATTCCGATCCTCGCCGAGATGGAATTCACCGGCATCCGCGTCGACATCGATGAACTCAAGCAGCAGAGCCAGGCGCTGGACGAACGACTGATGACACTCATCGAAGAGATCCATTCACTGGCCGGCCATGAATTCAACATCGCCTCTCCGCTGCAGCTCCGCACGGTGCTGTTCGAAGAACTGAATCTGCCCGTCGTCAAGAAAACCAAAACCGGCCCCAGTACCGATCAGAGCGTATTGGAGAAGCTGGCTCCGTTACACGAGCTGCCTGCGAAAATCACCGAACACCGGCACCTCTCCAAGTTGAAGAGTACCTACCTCGATGCCCTGCCCGGGCTGGTCAATCCGGAAACCGGACGCATTCACGCGAGCTTCAACCAGGTGGTCGCCGCCACCGGTCGTCTGAGTTCCAGTGACCCGAATCTGCAGAACATCCCGATTCGCACACCGGAAGGGCGCCTGATACGCAAAGCTTTCATTCCTCAGGACGAAACCTGGCGGCTGCTCTGTGCGGACTATTCGCAGATCGAACTCCGCGTGCTGGCTCATCTCAGTCAGGACGAGGCCCTCAGCCAGGCCTTCCGGGAAGGAGCCGACATTCATACCGCGGTTGCCGCCGACATCTTCCGCGTCACCCTGGATGACGTCGACAGTGACATGCGGCGGACCGCCAAAGCAGTGAACTTCGGTGTGATTTACGGTCAGAGTCCCTTCGGTCTCTCCGAAGCGATCGGCATCCCTCAGAACGAAGCAGCCGGCTTCATCGACGATTACTTTGATCGTTACCAGGGTGTCCGGGAATTCCTGGACCAGATTCTGGAGGATTGTGCCAGTAAAAATTACGTCACGACCATCTGTGGCAGAAAACGTGAGATCCAGGGCGTGCGGGGCGGCGTCCAGAAACAGTTGAATATGCCCGAACGGACCGCCATCAATACCGTCATTCAGGGATCAGCCGCCGACCTGATCAAGCAGGCAATGATCAACGTCAGCCAGCGACTCAAAGACGAAGCACATCCCGGCCGGATGCTGATGCAGATTCATGACGAACTGGTCTTCGAAGTTCCGGTGGGCGAACTGGAATCACTGGGAGAAATTGTACAGTGCGAGATGGAATCAGCCATGGATCTGGAGGTGCCTCTGATCGTCGATATGTCGTCCGGACTGAACTGGCTGGAACAGACGTCTCTGGGAATTGACTGAGGCTTGATTCTTCGCAAAATCCAGCATTTTCCGGATCGTGGAGCCGACAAACTGTCACCCATCAAAAAGGGCTGATCCGGCAGTTCAACAGTCTTGTAAAGAAAGGATAAATTTTAAGCTGAAAACAGTGAACTTTCCTTTTTTTTGTTGACAACCAGTCAGGTATTGGTAACGATATTAATGCACGCCTATGTGTCTCATCTACCTGTTGCTAAGGGATTCAGCAATCATAAGCCTCCTGTGTGGTACGTTTCTGTTGCAAAGGAATGTGTAAGAAAACCATTTTCCACCATTGCAAGTTAGCACAACCACCTTGTGTCTTGTCATAAAGTCATCCCTACGATTTCTCTGATTGGAGGAATCGGATCAGGTAAAAGTGCAGTAGCCAAAACAGTAAATTCATTTCGACCGATCAGAGTCATCGATGCCGACAAGATCGGACACGAAGTACTTGATTTCCCCGAAGTTCAACAGAAAATACGAGCCCGTTTCGGGTCTGTGGTGTTCAATGAACAGGGGATAATAATACGTAAAGAACTCGCCAGACTCGTTTTTGGAGAAACAAAGCAACACCAGGAAGCATTAGACGCACTTGAAAAGATCGTCCATCCCGAGATTCATCGGAGGTTGGAACAGGAAATTGTGGCAGCCCGGTCTGAAGGACAGGTAGATGCCATCCTGGTAGACGCCGCCGTGATTCTGGAAGCGGGATGGCAAAAGCTGTGTGATCACATCGTTTTTATTGAGTGTCCCTTTGAGCAACGCCTGCACAGAGTGACTGAGAATCGAGGGTGGTCAGCAGCAGAATTAACCAAACGGGAGAATCAACAGTTGCCTCTCTCAGAAAAGCGTAAACTGGCAACCAGCGTGATTCACAATGATCAGGACCTGGAATCAGCAGGTCTTCAATTATCCAGATTCATCGATTCAATACTGCCAACAGAAAAAGAGACAATTCAATGATTTGAGGATATCCCATTCACATCCTCAGTCTGACACATATAATAATTTCGTCTTCAACCTGAGACAGCTGACTCGCCGCTGATTCAACCGAAACCAGTTGATGCCTTTTCAAATGTAACCTGACCTTTCCAGAGGTTCAAAATTCTTCGCGTTCAACCCATCTGCTTTACTCCCAGAAACTCCACTCGATTTCATCTCACTATTTAGCAATTCGGAAAGTATTTGATCATGGCCAAATCCATAAAACTTCAGACCTCTGAAAATGACGGGCTTGTGGCTTCAGAAAATATAGACGGGTTAGACTCGAACGGTAAAGCGGGCAAAACCGCGACGCGCGATCAGCGCGCGGATGCCATCTCCAAAGCGGCAGATGAACGCTACGAAAAAATCAAGCAGAGCGAAATCCACATCGCCGATCTGCAGCGACTGACCATGAAGGAACTCATGCAGCTCGCCAAGGAAGAAAACCTCACCGAATACACCGGGCTCAAAAAACAGGACCTGATCTTCAAGATCCTGAAAGAACGAACCAAGGTCAACGGACTCATGTTCGGCGAAGGAACTCTCGAGATCCTGCCGGACGGCTTCGGCTTCCTCCGCAGCCCCGATTACCACTACCTCCCCTGCCCGGACGACATTTACGTCTCGCCCAGTCAGATCCGACGCTTCGGATTACGCACCGGTGCGATCGTGGCAGGGCAGATTCGTCCGCCCAAAGAAAACGAACGTTACTTCGCACTGCTGCGAGTCGAAGCGGTCAACGGTTGTGACCCCGAAATCCTCACGACCAAAGTCTTCTTCGATGACCTGACCCCGCTGCACCCGAAAGAACGGCTCCGCCTCTCTTCACCTGCCGGCAACCTGAGCACGCGCATTGTCGATCTCGTGGCCCCCGTCGGTATGGGACAGCGTGGTCTGATCGTATCGCCTCCACGTGCCGGTAAAACGGTCATGCTGCAGGAGATGGCCAAGTGCGTTCTCGCCAGCCATCCCAGCGCGTACGTGTTCATCCTGCTGATTGACGAGCGACCGGAAGAGGTCACCGACATGGAACGACAGGTCGGCGGCGACCGCTGTGAAGTCGTCTCCAGTACATTCGACGAGCCGCCGAGCCGACACATTCAGGTTTCGGAAATGGTCATTGAAAAAGCCAAACGCATGGTGGAATACGGTGAAGACGTTGTCATCTTCCTGGATTCCATCACCCGCCTGGCCCGTGCCTGGAACACCGAAGTCCCGCACTCTGGTAAGATCCTCTCCGGTGGTGTAGACGCAAACGCGCTGCAGCACCCCAAACGGTTCTTCGGTGCTGCCCGTAACGTGGAAGAAGGGGGCAGCCTGACAATCGTTGCAACCGCCCTTGTCGATACCGGCAGCCGCATGGATGAAGTGATCTTCGAAGAATTCAAAGGGACCGGTAACACCGAACTGCACCTCGACCGTAGAATGGTCGAAAAGCGTATCTGGCCGGCAATCGATGTCAACAAGTCGGGTACCCGTCGCGAAGAACTGCTGATGGACGAAGAAGAACTCCGTCGCGTCTGGATCCTCAGACGGGTTCTCAACGATATGAATCCGGTTGATGCGATGGAACTGTTGACCAACCGGATGCGACGTTCTAAAACGAACGAAGAATTTCTGCTGAGCATGAACCTGGGATAATCAGCAATGCAAAGTAGTCTCAAAACAGACTGCTGACTCTCCCGGATCTGTCATTTTTATCCACCTGGCTATTTGAAATAACGACCTCGATGAACCACAAACTGATTGAAGGCAACCTGCTGGCCCGCGATGCGAACTATGCAATTGTTGTATCCCGCTGGAATGAACTGATTACCCGCCGTCTGCTGGATGGCGCACTGGAAACATTCCGTCGTCACGGTGGTTCCGAAGAGAAAATTTCTGTCTACTGGGTGCCTGGTTCCTTCGAGCTGCCGCTCGTCGCTGATAAACTGGCCAAAAGTGGACGCTTTCAGGCAGTCTGCTGCCTCGGCGCCGTCATTCAGGGCAGCACCATGCACCACGATTACATCAATCACCAGGTGGCTGCAGGTATTATGCGCAGCAGCCAGGAGAGCGGAATTCCCGTTCTGTTTGGTGTTTTAACCTGCGAAACAATGGAACAGGCCATGGACCGGGCCGGTGGAAAAGTCGGCAATAAAGGGAGTGAAGCCGCTCTGGCTGCTATTGAGATGGTCAATCTGTTAGACTCGATTGATCAGGATCAGCCATCCGCCTGATAATCAGGCCCTGATCCGCTTCCCCGGACAAACCGGATTTTTCTGTCTCCAGACTGTAGTTGTGATACCCCTATGTCTCTCCGAAAACAGGCACGACAGCTGGTCGTGCAAATGCTTTACCAGATCGACCTCAACTCTGACATCACTGCGGAAGAGATTCGCGCAATGATCGATGAGCATGGTCGCAGCAAAACAGTTCGCGCTTTCGCCTGGGAACTGTTTACCGGAGTGATGGAGTTCAAACAGCAGATCGACGCGGAAATCGTCCACGTTGCAGAGAACTGGTCCTTGAAGCGGATGGCGGTCACCGACCGTAACATCCTGAGACTGGGAACCTACGAGCTGCTGCATACCGACACGCCGTCCGCGGTCATTATCGACGAAGCCGTCGAACTGGCTCGTGAATTCGGCAGTGCTCAGTCATCCCAGTTCGTTAACGGGATCCTGGATAAGCTCGTCCCCGGACGACACGACGAAAATCGTGCCGCCCCTCCTCTGCCAACTGAGCCCGCTCCTCAACCACCGGTGGAAGAGGATCCTGAAGAAGAAGATCCTCCACTAAAGCCGGGCAGTCCCTGGGCTACTTAACGCCGAACCGGTGGGGCGTACGATCGTTCCAGCTGAAGTTCATATCAATCGCCACCTGCGACAGATGCAGCAGCAGATCGCGATCCACGTGCGGACAAGGCAGGTGCGGTGCAGCTTCTTGTGTGTTGGAACTGTCGAAGACCGGATCATCGCGCCAGTAAGAGTTGTACACCCGGATGTGATCGTAGAACAACCGTTCCCCTTCATTGGGGTCAGTCAGTTCCACGCCAGCCCCTGCAAACCGGGAACCATAGAACTTGCAGGCCGTCGAAAGCACATCGTGCACCAGGCGGGACTGAACCGGATGCAGCGGAGTCAGATGGTACGTTTTGCCATGATGCTTGGGATGCGTAATGATGTATGACATCACTGCGGAAACCCAGTCGACGGGAATCAGGTTCTTGGATTCATCCCCATTCAGCGTGAACCGGGAGCTGGCATACAGCAGGCCCGTTTCATCCCGGGACTGCATCTGCATCAGGGTGTGTCCCAGCTGCAGAGCGGCATAGAATCCGTGGAAGGTGTTCGTGAATCCGGTTTTGGAATCCCCAATAATGATCGCCGGACGGAAGACGGTCAGCGATTCAAACTGATCAGAGCCGCGAACCATCAGTTCTGCTTCGAGTTTGCTCCGTTCGTAATCGTTTCCTGATTCCTGCCCTACATCGACGTCGCTTTCCATGATCCGACCGGTTCGTAAACCACAGACATACGCGGTCGAAACGTGGGCAAACTTTTTGATGTCCGCGGTTTTACAGAACTCAAGCACTTTTTTCGCACCGCCCACATTGGAACGCCAGGGCTCACTTTCATGGCTGGTGCTGTAGAATGAGAGGCTGGCGGCGGAATGAATCATGTAATCCACATTCGCAGTGGCCCACTTCAGGTCCTCTTCGCTCAAACCCAGATTCTCTTCATTGATGTTGCCTTCCAGCACGACAGGTCGCGGCAGTTCACGGCCCAGCTGATCATCCCAGAAGCCCATGATCATGTCGATCCGCTGGTCTGCTGTCATCCGTCGGGTAGGTCGCACCAGCACCGCCAGCGGGACTCCCGCCATGGATAAATCTCGAATTAAGTATCTTCCCAGTAAGCCGGTGGCACCTGTGATCAGATGGTATCCCATTTTGATATCCGCTATGAACCTGTAGTTAAAAAAAGAAGTGCTGAATAGCTCTGTTTGTTATCTCTGTTTTCTGGCCGGTCCTATCCAGCTGGCATCGCTGCAGCACAGAAACGCTGCAGACCGGTCCCTCGCCGACACAGAAAAGATGCTGTTTTTCAGGCGAAAGTCAATGATAATGAACTGGCTTCATATATCAATCAACGGGTACGGAAAAGCGAAGAGATTGACCGACGAATTCAGGCAATTGCACTAAAAGGAACTATGCAACTGCTTTGTCTGACTGATCTTTCGCTCCCTGTTGCGACTGCTTGAGAAAATGCGGACTCCGAGGTCGGGACTCATCTGTCTCAGCACCACTGTCTTTGTGATCAGATCCATCCGGCTGGTCGACATTCCGTGGTCGCAGGGCCAGCAGACAGGGCAGCAGGATCAAATCTCCCACCAGTGCTGCTACCAGCAGTGAAGTCATCATATAGCCAAACCGCGCGGTCGGCACGAAGTTGCTGAGCGTTAATGCCAGCATACCGGCCCCGGTAATCACCGCAGCCGTAAAGATCGGTTCACCGGTCATCAGCAGAGAATCGCGGGAAGCCTGAGCCGAATTACGGGAAAGACGAAACTGCTCCTGGTATCGCACCAGGAAGTGGAACGTCCCGTCGACGGCGATGCCCAGTGCGATACTGGCGGTCATCATGATCCCGATGTCGATCGGAATCTGGTACCAGCCCAGGATGCCGAACACGATGCAGATCGGCGTCAGGTTGGGAACCATGGCCACCAGTCCCGCCTTGATGGAACGCAGCGAGACAATCATCACGATCGTAATGATCACAAACGCCATCGAAAAGCTTTCCCAGAACCCGGTAAAGATCTGGTTCTGAGCCCGTCTCAACAACGGAGCCACGCCGGTTAAAACGACCTGCGGGTCATTGATCATCGCCGACAGTTCATCGTAAATCTGATCCTGAGGCAGCTCTGCATCACTGCTGATACGAGCTGAGATCCGCCACAGCCGTTCCCCGTCAGAAACGAAGTCATTCTCTCCATGCTTCGACTGTGCCTTTGACAACAGCCGGGCTGTCTCGAACGGACTTTCGGGAAACTGATTCGGGAAGAAGCTCGCCAGCGACATGGTGTGTCTGACAGCAGGATGCTGCTGGATCACTTTTTCCAGCTCGCGGACACGCTCTACTTTTTCGATAAACGGCTTGTCGTCATCGCCAAAATCGACAATCGCTTCGACGGAATCGAGTTCGGTCAGATTCTCCTGAACCGCTCTCACATCCTGAATCACACGTCCTTCCGCGGGCAGAAAATCGAGTGGATCGATTTTTGTCTTGAGACTGAACAACCCTACGCCGGTAATCATCACCAGCACGATTGTCGCCAGCGACACACGTCCGGAATGATCGATCAACCAGTTGGCACATTTCTGGAAGTTCCAGCGGGATTCCGCGGCGTGGATGGTTTTCGGATCAATGGGCCAGATGGTCAACACCGCGGGAGTGAGCCCGAGTCCGGTAATCAGGGAGACGAACGTTCCCAGTGAGGCGGCATAGCCGAACTGGGTGACTGGTCCGATTTCGCTGATCGTCAGCGAATACAGGCCGATCGTCGTTGTCAGAGTCGCCAGAAAACAGGGTTTCCAGGCAATTTTGAGTGCGGAAGACAAGGGATCGGGTTGATCGATGCAGCTGGCGACATAGTGATGCACGTGAATCGAAATGGCGAGTGTGAATACCAGCACCATCACCGACAGGGCACCGAGAATGAAGTTCATCTCACCGCCGCCCAGGTAGATCAGAGCGGTGGTCAGGTTGATGGCCCAGATCGTCAGCCCCAGTGTGGCCAGTGTTTTCTTCCATTCGCGGAAGGAGTAATACAGGAGACACAGGCTGATCAGCAGTGTGATGATGAAAAACTTCTTATTGGATTTCTGACTGCCCAGGCGATCCAGTTCTGCAATCACCACCGGCGCTCCCGCCAGCTTGACCTCACGTCCGGTTAACTGGTTGTACTCCAGCTTTTCACGAATCCCGGCGACCGTTCCTGCCCGGTCTTTAATCCCCTCGTCTGAGAGTAATACCAGAATCCCGGCCATGTTATGCTGCTTGTTCATCAACAGACCGTCCAGACGACGGTTGACCTCTGCTGGTTCTACCTGGAATTCATTCAGAATATTTTTCAGTCGATCGGGGGTCCAGCACTCTCTGACTGAAGCTAAGGTTTCGATCCGCCCTGCGGTGCCTTCAATCAGTGCCGGCTGATCCAAACCCTTCTCTACCGCCACCAGAATGACTTCTTCTGCACCGAACTCCGCCTTGAAGCGATCGTAAACAATGCGAACATCCGAATCCTTGGGCAACCAGGTTTCGATATCATTGTTGGAAGGCAGCAGCTCTGCCATGAAGGCCAGAATCGGCAGCGTGCAGAACACACCCCAGATCAGGCAACGACTGTATTTTTGATAGAAAGATGAGATCATAAGATTTGGTAGATCAATCTGCTTTCGCTTGCTCGAGCCATTTCAAGTACTCACACCCCTGGTAATCAACATTATTCTGAACTCAGGATCCAGGCCCGGCTGAGTCATCAGTCAAATGATCGATTACTGAGACCACCCCAATTTCATATCGAACCGACTTGAAACAATGCGTCAAACGGTTTTTCCAAACGACAGGCGGTATAGCAGAATCAGCTGATTTCTTTCGTACGACTGTTATAACTCGTACCTTCAAGGGGTGAAATACCGTCACAACCGGTAGATTTGAAACAGCCGGTGCCATCATTCTGACTCACACAAAAGTCAGCGGTTACCCCGTTCGCAGGGACCGACTGTGGTGAGCTCAGTTATTCTCCTCAATTTACAGGCTCTCTGTTCCAGCAAACTCTGTAATCTGGCATGAAATCAGGCACTGTTCTCGATTTGTATTCTATATTTCTATATCAGTCAGAACTGAACCCACATACAAACTCGAAATACAGACTTCTAATCCGGGAGTAATTCAATGGAAGAAACGCCATGGAGCCGTCCTTCAATGGAGGACCTGAAACACGTACTGGCCAGCTTCGGTAATCAGGATGCCGTCAATGTCCGTGACGTGGATCGCCTGGAACTCTCCGTACCCGCAGAGATCAAAACTTCACGGGGGAATACCATTTCAGCCATGACTCGCGAAATCAGCCGTCAAGGACTCGGACTGCTGCACAAAGGGATGATCAATCCGGGCGAAGTAACTGTCAAACTGGCCAGCGAAACGCGTGAATTTGAATACCGCGTCAAGATCATGTGGTGCACGCCTTGCGATAACGGTATGTTCATCAGCGGTGGTGAATTTCTCACGAAACCGGAAAACTAAACAGACGCTGATACCAGATCCATCCAGAAGAGACCGCTCGCAGGAGAGGTCGACTGCTGCCCGCTTGCTGCCCCATAACTGAAGTACGTGATCAGTCCATCAGGAGGCAGAGGTTCCACGTCGCAGCAGAACGATGATGATCCCGGACAGCAGAAAGATGATCACCCCACCTGCGACCAGTAACAGGGTTGTCAGACTTCCCCAGCCGCTTTTGACTTCGGGGCGTTTCTGCTCTGCCAGATCCCATTCAATCTCATCCAGTTGCAGACTCGTCCCTGTCTGCCCTGCTTCCGCTTGCACTTCTTCCAGTTTCTGCTCGACAAAGGGAGATGGTTCCGCGCCACGATCCTGAATCCGCGAGCGAAACTTCACGGGTGCCGTCTGGGTACTGCGGTGGCGCCCCGTCTGTGACGTCTGATCACCGGGAACAGAAGGCAGTTTCGGTAACATCAGCTGAGGCCCCGGCCCAGCAGCAGGCTTCTGGTCCTGCTTTTCAACAGTCTGAGACGGTTGCACCGGAGCAGCCGCTGGTTTCGTCTCTTTCAGCTCAATCCGAGCTGGCGCTTCGACTGGTACTTCTTCCAGTTCCAGTTTGACAGACGGTTCCTGCGGTACGGGCTGTTCCCGTCGCTGGATCGGCTGTTCGATCGGCGGCAGTTCTTCGGGAGCCTCGAGAGTTGGTTCAAAACTCGGAGGTTCGAGAGAGAGACTTCCGGCGGAACTTTTCTGCCTGATGGGTTGTTGTGGCTGAACAGGAGTCGTCCCCATGTTACGAGGTACGATCAGAGGTAACTCATCACTCGCAGAACCGGGTGAAGTCGGTTGAACAGGACGCGTTTTCACCGGTTCAGGTTGCTGAGGAGGTGTAGCACGTCGTTTCAAGGGATGAACCCTTGAGGGACGGAAGTTGGGAACTTTCTGACCGCCATTAGACTGTACCTGCGGTTCTGAATGACCTGTCTGTTTCAATTCGGCTGGCTGCTGGGCTGACAGTTCTTCTTTGATCTGCTGCAGCAGCATCTGTGGAGAGACTTCATCCAGACCAAAGGCGACATGCCCGCGATAGCTGGTTTCCAGAGCCTGTTCCGCCAGGAACTGGGCGTATTCATAGTTCTTCTGTTTCAATTCACGCCGGGCACGCTCCATGATCGAACTGATCTGCAGTCTTCGCATTTCCTGTGACACATCTTCGAAGACGGGATTCGTCTGCTGCAGATCCCGCTCTAATTCCTGACCGAGTTGTTTCAGCTGAGGATCAGCTGACTGCTGCTGATCGGCCTGATCTAAATAGCGACTGAGCTCGTCCGATCGAAAAACATCATCTGCCGTTTGTTCGAAATTTGGTTCCTCTTGGGGAGGTTCCTGCGGTGTGACAGCTTTTTCCTGCGTAGTGGATTCCGGCTGCGAGGTTCCCGCCAGACGCCGAATCCCTTGTGAAAATTCCCTGCTGATCGAACCGGAAGCCTGTTGAATCCGTTCGGAGTTCTGCTGACAGGCGTCCATCAGCTTTGAGGGATATTTCCTGGCCGAAGCGATCAGTGATTTCGAGCGCCAGTCGTCAGTATCGGCAGGGCTGCGTTTGACCGGTTTGTTTTGAGCTGCTGCTTCTGCTTCCTGTCGCTGGCGTTCCGCATCCTCAAAAGCAGCCTGGCTGATTTTCACAGGCCCCGGTTGCATCGCCTCTGATTTGTGTTCCGCTTGAGCAATCTGCTGTTCCGGCACTGAGGTCGGCGCCCCCAGCTTCACACGGCCCGGCCTGTCTGGAACAGAAACTTTCTTTTTTTGCTCAAAAAAGTTAAAGCTGGAGCTGTTACTGGCTGTGATCAACGGGTTGTCTGATTTCTGATTCGACTGGGAGATCACGTCCGCAGGCTGGCGCAGACATCCCACGGTCAGATAACCGAAGAGTGCCAGCAATAAATAAACCGTTGTCAGTTTTCGTGTTAACAGACCGATCTTCACAACGAAAAATCCTGTTTCTGCATGCAGATATCGTTACGGGAACGAGATCTCTGCCTGGGTCGCGGGGAGCAGCCTCAATGGGGCGTTGAGGTGCAGGCGAGACATGACACAGGCGCGCAACAGCACCCGACACTTCGCCTGTTACCCTTTATCGACTGGGCGAAATTGATGGCATGAGAGGGTATTTCGGATTTTAGCAGTCTTTGAGAAAATCGTTCAGCGTTCGCATAAACCACGCAGGGTCTGCATGTTAATCTGATCCAGCGGCACGCCGTCTTCCTCATCCTTGGGAGTTTCCAGATACATCGGACGGTCCTGGAAATTCGGATCGTTGAGCAGATGCCGAAACGGTTCCAGTCCGAGAAAGCCCTTACCGATGTTTTCGTGACGGTCTTTACGACTGCCGAACTCACACTTGCTATCATTCAGATGGAAGGCCCGCACGCGATCGTAACCGATCACATTATCCAGTTCCTGCATGGTTGACTGGTATTCGTCTGCTTCGATCAGGGGATAGCCGGCCGCAAAGATATGACAGGTATCAACACAGATCCCCAGTCGCTCCCCTTCCTTGACCTGTTTCAGCAGATACGCCAGTTGTTCGAAGCGATGTCCCAGATTTGATCCCTGGCCGGCTGTGGTCTCCAGCCAGATCTGGGTCTGGAAGCCATCGGTCTTCTCGTGAATCTGATCGATGGCAGCCACGATCCGATCCAGCCCCTCTTCTTCGCTGGAAGTCACAAAACTGCCGGGGTGCATCACGGCCCCTTCCAGCCCGAGGGCTTCCGCTCGTTCCAGTTCCACAACGACGGCATCGATCGATTTGTTCCAGAGTTCATCTTTGGGACTGGCGAGATTAATCAGGTAGCTCATATGCGAACAGGGACGACTCACGCCCGTCGACTCCAGATGCTCCTGGAACAGAGCCACATCTTTATCCGTCAGAGGCTTGGCCCGCCACTGGTTGTTGTTCTTGGTGAAGATCTGCACGCAGTCCATTTCGAATTCAGCAGCCAGATCCACGGCTTTATAATATCCACCAGCAATCGACTGATGTGCTCCCAGTAATGGCATGATTCTCTTTCCGGAAAATATTGATGTTCTTCGCTGCGCCCGGTCTCAATTGCGGACGGGATCGCTTTCATCAGCGAACCTGCAGTATAGGCGTTCGAAGCGATCCCTTCCAGCGATGCCCCGCTCACACTCGTATTTCACGAATTCAATCGAGATTTCATGGGCAGTGGTTTCCCGAAGCGTTACAATCGATGAGCCGCGGATTCACTCCGGTCCCGGCAACGGCACTGTGTATTCAAATCGATTCGCTCATCGAAGAGGAAACCAGCATGCGTTTGATCGTCTCCCTGTTTCTACTCAGTTTCATCCTGTCCCCCGTGGCTACAGATCCCTGCCTGCGGGCAGCAGAACAGCCCAACATCATCATTCTACTCGCCGATGACCTGGGTTACGGAGAACTGGGTTGCCAGGGAAATCCGCAGATTCCCACGCCTCATATCGACTCACTGGCGCAAGAAGGAATTCGTTTTACACAGGCTTACGTGACCGCGCCCAACTGCAGTCCGTCACGGGCCGGACTGCTGACGGGTAAAATCCCGACTCGCTTCGGTTATGAATTCAATCCCATCGGTGCCCGCAACGAAAATCCAGGTACGGGGCTGCCTCGAGCAGAAAAGACGCTGGCCGAACTCCTACACGACCAGGGTTATACGACCGGCCTGATCGGTAAATGGCACCTGGGGGGCGCTGCCGACTATCATCCGTACCGCCATGGATTCGACGAATTCTTCGGCTTCATGCACGAGGGGCATTACTTCGTCCCGCCGCCGTATCAGGGTGTGACCACCATGCTGCGTCGCAAGACACTCCCCGGTGGTGGCAAGGGGCGCTGGATTGGTGGTCAGCTGATTTATTCAACGCATCTGGGATACGATGAACCTGACTACGACGCCAACAACCCCATCATTCGCGGCGGACAACCGATTGTGGAAACGGAATACCTGACCGATGCGTTCACGCGGGAAGCGGTCAGCTTTATTGATCGTCACCAGGACAAACCCTTTTTTCTCTATCTGGCGTACAACGCAGTTCACAGCCCCCTGCAGGGGAAACAGGCGGACATGCAGCGTTTTCAAAACATTGACGATGTGCACCGACGCGTCTTTGCCGCAATGCTTTCTTCACTGGATCAAAGTGTCGGCCAGATTCTGAAGCAGGTCCGAAAAGCCAAACTGGATCGCAACACGTTGATTGTCTTTCTGAGTGACAACGGAGGTCCCACGCGCGAACTCACGTCCAGCAATCTGCCCCTGCGGGGCGAAAAGGGATCCATGTACGAAGGAGGACTGCGGGTTCCCTTTCTGATGCGCTGGACAGGCAAGCTGCCTGCTGGCCAAACCTATTCGCAGCCAGTCAGCAGTATGGATCTTTTCAGTACGTCGGCAGCTCTCTCCGGTGCACCGCTGCCGGACGACCTGGATGGTGAAAACCTGATGCCGTACCTGTTGAAAGAAAAAGAGGGCACGCCGCATCACGAGTTTTTCTGGCGTCAGGGTAAGCGAGCTGCACTCCGACTGGGGGACTGGAAAATTGTCAAAATGCGCGGTAAATCCGACATCAAACACTGGGAGCTGTACCACATCACAGAGGATCTGTCGGAACAGACCAATCTCGCCAGCGAGCGGCAGGACAAACTGCAGGAACTGCTCACCCGCTGGAACGAACTGAATTCACAGATGAAGCCGGCTCTGTTTTAATTACTTCTCTACAGATGCAACGGCACCGGGTCGGCTGCTTCCCTGCTCGATCAGATCGGCCAGCTGTTTTTTCAACCCCTGTGCGAGTTCCGGATGCGCTTCGATGACGTTCTGCTTTTCTGCAGGATCCTGCTCTAGATCGAACAACTGATACTGGGGGACGTTGGTATTTGACAGCTGCTGCTCGACGATGATATTGCGGGCGGTCTGTTTGTCGTACCGCTGTAATTTCCATTTCCCGGTTCGCAAAGCATACGTGCCGTTGTTCCCGTTGTTCTGTTGCACGAGATGCGAGCGTCCTGCAGCGTCCGGTTTCCCCAGCAACGCATCCAACACATTGAAGCTGTCGCGACAGGCATCCTTAGGCAGTTTCTGTCCGGTCAATGTTGCCAGGCTGGTTGGCAAATCGATGGTACAGACCAGTTCATCACTGACACCAGGCGGGATACGTCCTTTCCAGCGGGTAATAAAGGGAGTTCGGGTTCCCCCTTCATAGACACTGTACTTGCCCCCGGAATACGGTCCAGCTGCGCGGTGATCTCCGACTTTCTCCAACGCGCCATCTTTGTAACCATCATCCATCACGGGACCGTTATCGGAACAGAATACGACGAGCGTGTTCTCAGCCAGTTGGAGACGATCGAGTGTTTTCATCAGCTCGCCCACACACCAGTCGAGTTGGACAATCGAATCGCCGCGATAACCGAGTGATGTTTTCCCCTGAAACCGTTCATGGGGCATGCGGGGCACATGAATATCATGCGAGGCGAAGAACAGAAAAAAGGGCTGATCTTTGTTGGCTTCGATAAATTCGACCGACTTCTCGACCCACTTATCGGCCAGATCCTCATCGCGGAAACGAGCCGCATGCCCGCCTGTATAAAAGCCGATGCGGCTGATTCCATTGTGAATCGTTGAATTATGCCCGTGTGACCAGTCCATCTTGAGCGTATCACGGTGTGTGAGGCCGGTCGGATGATCGGGGCTCGGCTTCTTGTTCCCCACCCAGAGGGGATCTGCCGGATCGAGATTGAGAACCCGGTGATCTTTCACATAAACCTGGGGAACCCGGTCATTGGTTGTCGGCAACAGGAAGCAGGTATCAAAACCGATCTCCAGTGGCCCCGGCTTCAGATCTCCGTTCCAGTCCGGTCCCGCTTCTCCCCCGAGCCCGAGGTGCCATTTACCGATGACAGCCGTAGCGTAGCCAGCATGTTTCAACAGGGAAGCGACGGTCTCTGTTCCCGGCTTAATAATGGCCGGTGCATTTGGCGGCGCAATCCCGGTCCGTTTTCCCCGAAAGGCATAGGTCCCGGTCAGGAACGAATAGCGGGTCGGCGTGCACGTCGAAGCGGAACAGTACCCACTGGTAAACCGCAGTCCGTCAGCTGCCAGTTGATCAATGTGAGGTGTCTTGAGCGCTGTCGCCCCATAACAGGAAACGTCCCCGTACCCGAGGTCATCGGCCATGATTACGATCACATTGGGTTTTTCGGCCCGGAGCTGAGAATGACCGTGCAGGAGGCAAACCAGGAACAGCGTCAGCAGTGAGCAGATTCGAAATGACATGAGAGCGCTTTCAATGATGATGAATTAAAAATGAATCCAGGATTCGGGGCGGTCTTTAATCCCCTGTTTTAGCAGCAGGAATCGGCACACCGCTCCGGGTGAAGGCGATTGCCCGCGAACCGGAAGCCCCCACCATGACGGATTCAACCAGAGGCGGTGCAACCTGCTCCTCGGCCATCCAGTTCACGAGAAAATTCGCACCGGAGCCTCCCGTGCTGTCTTTTTCTTCCACCAGGAATTCAATCGTCTGAAACGGGGCAAGCCTGATTGGCTGGTCCAGATAGACCTTGATCGACTCCCCGTCAGTATCGACATACTTGACTCCGGTGAGGTAGACGGGCTGATCCTGATTGATGTTCCGGATACTCAGAGTCGTTTCCAGAAGCAACGGCGATCCGCCATGATAATAGATGTGAGAATAACAGGGGGCATAGATCGAACCGCTGCGCGTCATTTTTTCTGAGTCGATTTCGCCTGCCTGGTAACTGGCAAGATCGGGCGGTTCATAGCTGCGCGGCGGTACGAACTTCAATTCGTGCTCGAAGCGTTCGAAGCGGGTATCGAGGTACACTGCCCCCGCGATCAGCACTAAGGTCACGACTCCCAGCAACAGAAACAGGACGAACCATTTGTCCCACAACCACAAAAACCAGTCGGGATATTCGCCTTTATTTCCCATCGCACACGCTTCCCCTGTGACAATTATTGTTTCATTTCCGGCAGCGCGCCTGAAAATTCTGGTTCAGACGAATGAGACACTTTCTGTCGGCTGATGTATTAAACACTACCTCAGCCCGCATGAAAAGTCACCCCGACTGACAGTGTCGACTATGGCATCTGTTTCTGTAACTCATCCAGGCGTGACAGGCAGTTTTTTACCAGCGGGACCAGTCGTTCATCCGACTGACCGGCGGCCTCGATCATGGAATGGTAATACTGCACAATCTCTTCCGGCGAGGCGCCGAAGTGCCCCCAGAATTCAGCGCGGTCTTCGGTCTGCAGATCAAACAGCATCGCTTCCAGGTTATGCAGTTTGTCTGCGAGCTCAATCGCCCGCGCACCGAGCGATGCCTGCTGCATCACTTCAATATGATCCCGCTTGCGATCACGCCAGTTCCGCTTTGCGCCCTCCTGAGTTTCCTTCTCTTCGGTCATCTCCCTGACGTACTGCAGAACCTCATCTGAAAAGGTTCCCTCCAGATCCTCAAAAGTCAGCGCGGTATCTTCGATCACATCATGCAGGGCGGCAGCTGCCAGGATGGATTCCTCATGAAAGCCGGCTTTCACCAGGATCAGACAGACCCCCATCGGATGTGCGATGTAAGGAATTCCGGACGACTTGCGTTTTTGAGATTTATGTGCTTCCGCGGCAACCCGAATGGCGTTCTCGACTACCGGAGAGTGAAGTGTATCCATGCTGCAAACTCTGGTTTAACGTTGTTCGATCGGAGTATCCTGTGAGTGCCGGAACTGGTTAAATCGTGTGTACTCCCAGTGACGATACAGGGCGGATTTCTTCAACAGGTTCGATTGACTGTCGACCGCTTCCACTTTGCCTTCGTGAATCATGACGACCTGATCGACGCGTCGCAGGGTCGTGATACGGGAAGGAATGACCAGCACGGTCCGGTTCTGGAAAATCCGGGAGTAGGCATCTTCGAGCAGCGTTTTGGTATCTTCGTCGAGCGGCCCTTCCGGTTCTTCGATGATCATCAGAGCCGGCTTTCGCAACAGGGCGCGGGCCAGTCCTAACCGGAAACACTCACCCGTTGTCAGATCTTCCCCGTGCTGCCCCAGAACGGTTTCGTAACCTTGAGGCAGCCCCTGGATAAACTGATGCGCGTGTGATTCTTTGGAAGCCGCAATGACTTCCTGCAGCGAATACCGTTCATCGCCACAGCGAATGTTGTCCTTGACGGTTCCGGTGAGACAGGGATCGTTACCGCTCACAAAAATCGCTTCCGCCCGCAGAGACTCCAGGGTCACCCACGCCGTGTCTTCGCCGTCGATCAGGACCCGGCCCGAGCGGGGCTCAATAAAGCGGGGTACCAGGAAACTGACAGCGCGTGGGGCGAGTTTCTCCAGCGATACCAGTGCGGTTGTCGAACCGGCGGGAATTTTCAGATCAAAGCCATTCAAGATCGGAGGTGAACCAGGCGTGAGACTGTAAGTGACGTTTTCGAACTGTAGTGCTGTCGACATTGGCTCCAGAAATTTCGCACCGACTGCCTGCCCGACTTCGGGGATCAGGTTCAGATAACGATAAATCGAGCTGGCAGCCACAGTGGATTCTTCGCGCACACGGAACAGTTCATGCAAACCATTGACCGGCAGGTAGAAGAAGCCGAAGATTCCCACCACCAGCACCGCAGCAGAGAGCGGCAGACTATCCGGATTCACGAGGACTTTATACCCCACCAGAAAGACAACCAGGCACGAACAGAAGACGGCCAGGCCTCGGGCGATACGATGTCCCCAGCCTTCAACGCGTTTCAGCTTTTCCAGGTTTTCGGTGTATTTCGCCAGATGCTTCTGAAACTGTTCATGCTCCGGGTTTTCCATTCCATAGCCGCGAACCAGGCGTGTGCTCCGCAGATTTTCAGCCAGCAGGGAAAGTTCGGTATCGATGGTGACCAGTGTTCTGGCATGCTGCAAATCATAATCTTTGCGATGCTGCATCAGAAAATACCAGGCTGCGGCCAGTGGAATGATGCACTGCAGCGTTAAACGCCAGTCGATGGAAACGGCAATCAACAGCAGAATCGCCAGCGTCATAGTGTGCCGCGTCAAACCGTAGACCCAGTGGAAGACACCGTTCTGTACGGTTCCCACATCCTGAATGAACAGGTGAAACGCCTGATCGGTCTCTTTCCCCGACAGATCCCCGGGCCCCAGGCGGAGCGCCTGGCGATGAATCATATTGCGTAACGTTGTCGAAATATGATGGGAAACTTTCAGGCTCCTCAGTCGGCATCGCCAGCGGATCAACACCCGGATGCTGGCCACAACCAGCGCGACTAAAATCAGTGTGAATAACGCGGACTGATTCTGCTGCAGCAAGGGGACACGCTGATACACGCTTTTCATGATCCCCAGATGGTATTTGGAATGCGTCCACCAGACGGAGGGCAGAATCCCCGTATCAGCAAGAATCAAGCGATCTGGAGGAGTCGCTGGTTGTGCGTCCGCGGGAGCCGCTTTCGGCTCTGGTTCGGGCGCGGGCTTTTCTTCCGCGGCGGCAACTTCGTCAGTATCGGCTTTCGGCTCAGCCGGTTCCTCGGATGGTTCGGTGGCTTCAGCAGGTGCTTCGGGTTCGGGACTGGCCAGGATTTCCTGCAGTTGCTGAACCCGCTCTACCCCCTGCACCGAAATCCGCCCACGATGATCCAGCAGATCCAGGATCAGAAAAAACAGGATGAGCAGAAACGCCAGCAAGAGGCCATTGATGAACGACCAGAACACAACGGATCTGGCAGACCCACGAAAAAACTCCCGCGCGGGGAACGCGCGATGGAATGCGTTGGGCTGACGATTTGACACAGGACCCACCGAATCTGTTTTAAGTGATTAAATTAAAAGGCCTGTCCCCTGTCTGTCAGGCAAGGTCCCGGTCTTCGAAAAGGATGAAGGCAACCAGAATCGCAATTCCGGAATAGAGCAGGCAGCTTAATGCGGAATGACCGATATAGACTGGTGGAACCACGGTTCCCGTTGCGACCGCTGGTGACATATTGAAGTTATCCAGGTTGGGCAGAATCGTAGCAATCAGCTGCCCGGTAAACTTCACGAATTCCAGCCCCTCTGCCTTGGCCTGAACCAGATTGGGAGTGAGGTGGCCAATGATATAGACGCCAAAACAGATAATCATGTTGACCATCATGGGCAGACGGGTCGAGATCGCCACGCTGATGGCGGCCAGAATGGCGACTTCCATATAGATCAGCAGAATCCCGGGCAGAATCAGCCAGACCGCAGCCATCCGCTCGGCGTGCGTTGGTGGTTCCTGGGCCGCTTCGCGGGCATCATAGCCGACTTTGAAATAAACCAGCAGCAGGAAAGTAATCACCATGGGCAACATCAGCCAGACGACGGCCTTCAGAATTCCCAGGTATTTCCCGACGATAAACTGACGACGGTTGATCGGCTTTGACAACAGCGTCATGGCCGTCTTACCTTCAATTTCATCAGCGATGCTGGTACTCGCCGACCACACGGCCAGCAACAGACTGCAGATCAGGATCGTTGCAAGACCACAGTCCATCAGCATCTTGACGTCATCCCCCATCGAAAAGAACGGGAGAAACGTATTTAACAGCAGCAGGATTAAACCGAGTGCCATCAGCAAGAGGAACACGGGCTGGCGAATGGCTTCCTTCGTGGTCGCCCTGGCGATTACCCCCGCCTGGGTCATCGAAGTCACACCGAACAGGAGTACAAAATAGATTGCAACTCCGATTCCGGTAATCCACCATTGCACTGTCAGATTTGTCGTCTCAGCAGCCAATACCAGCAGGTTTCCCATTGTTTATGTACCGTCTTTAAAATAATGCATCAAAAAGTCAGTGCTCGCAGCTGACACCTGAGTGCGCAACTACACTTGCATCATACGAATGAAGTCTGCTCCGATGTTGGTTTTATTTTTGAACTTCTGAAAAAAGAAAGAGAATTCAGAATTCGCAGACCATCGTCGGAAAGTAACAGCTACTTTACCGAGAACCGGTGGCGAAAGTAAAGAAAACAGACCCAAACGCCCCGCGTTTTCCCCAATCTGACAGGCAGCTTCGCTATAACTTGCCAAATTGCTGCCATGCTCACGGCAAATGGTGAGGGGGAGTCTGCTCCTGTTGAACAGCAAAGCGGGTTTTGACTGATCGAAACCTGGCGTGTCGGTGATCCAGCAGGGATCGGAGCGCTCAATATTCGATGGTGAAACTTTGACGATCAGAATCGGCCGGGGCCCCTTGAATCGATACATCCGTCACATTCGTTGCGAATGTCAGCATCATATCGTCGAAAAACCGATCGAGCACTGACTGATCACGGGCCTGCGCGACCAGTTCCACGGTTCCATCGGGTAGATTTTTGACGAATCCGGTAACAGGGTAACGCTCCGCCAACTGAGTTGTGCGATATCGAAACCCGACGCCCTGCACCCGCCCCGCATAAATCGCGCGTAGACTGATCAGATCCGTCGAAGAACCGGACTGATGAGGATCAGCACACATGGCCGATATCCTCTCTATCAAGAGACCGTAAATTAATGAGCGAAAAAACGTTGATCGGAGACAGTACGATCAGAAGGGACTTTAAGCCCTGAGAAATGAATAGAGACTTCGGTCACACTGCTTTAATGCGAAGAAGGCTCTTCAGTCAACTGGCCTGATTCCGGCAAGTCTGAAAAGTCGATACACAATTCTTCGCGAACAATGCTCATGCTGCGCGGAGCATCAATTCCTAATCGCACAGAATTGGGACCAATTCGAACAATCGTCAGGGTTACGTCATCGCCAATCCGAATCCGCTCGCCGGGCTTACGTGATAATACAAGCATTTCTTTTCGAATCCTTCGTTTTCTGTTCCCTCATACTTCCCTGTAACCTTCCAGGAAGGTCGAAAGCATTGTGCAGGATGAGGGTAGTTCAAGAGTACTCATCTCGACAATTCACTGAAACCAGCCAGCAAACTGCCATCACTACGATGTCGACATCAGTATGATAACAGCTTTTGAATTATCATGTCCAGCCCAGACTGAAAAATAACGTCACGACCCGCACAACCGCCAATAACCGCCCCGAAACCACTCTTTTTACCCAAAATCGTGCCCAAAAATCAGGCACAACCACCCCTGCACAATAAACAGGCACGATCAGTGCCATCGTCAGAGCTCTCATAACCAGACAATTTCCTCTCAGCCCGCTGACCGGTGCCCAGCTCGCAGTCAATTTCCAGTATAGTGGATGCCGCAGGCTCTACTGAAATACAGTCCGTACGCTGGAAAATAATTTCAAAATTTCTTTCTCTCCTCTCAGCCGGTTACCGGTTGGCGATGGTGAATGCAGATGCAAAAGAAGACGGAAAACCAGCGGGGAACCGCTTGACGATTCCCACTTTGATCGTCAGTCTTTAGCAACAGTGTTAACTAACTCAGAATTTCTGCCTCGCTATCAGGGGAACATCATGGTTCGTATCGGAATAATCGGCGTCGGTTTTATGGGAATGGCTCACTACGAAGGAGCCAAAAAGCTCAAAGGAGCCAAGGTCACTGCGATCTCAACGCGCGATCCCAAGAAACTGTCTGGCGACTGGAGCAGCATCGAAGGCAACTTCGGTCCTCGCGGAGGTCAGGTCGATCTCTCCAAGGTAAAACAGTACAGTGATTACCATGAACTGCTGGCAGACCCCGATATTGATCTGGTCGATATCTGTCTTCCCACCGAAATGCATGAGAAAGTCGCCATGGATTCCATCCAGGCCGGCAAACACACACTGGTCGAAAAGCCGATTGCCATCGACCTCAAGGCCGCCAACCGGATGGTGAAGGCAGCCGAAAAAGCGGGCGTACAGTTCATGGTAGCCCAGGTCCTTCCCTTCTTCCCGGAATTTCAGTTTGCCGTTGAATGTGTTCGCAGCCAGAAATATGGAAAACTGCTGGCCGCACACTTCCGCCGTGTGATGGCTCCTCCCAAATGGTCAGAGAATATTGAAGACTTCCAGAAACTGGGGGGCTGGGGCATCGACCTGCACATTCATGACAACCACCTGATCAGCCTGATGTGTGGCGTTCCCCAGAAAGTGACCTCTCGCGGTATCGAAAACAAGGGTTACATCAACCACGTGCATACCGTTTATGACTATGAAGACCCGAACCTGGCGATCAGTTGTGTCAGTGGTGGCATCGCGACGCGCGGCCTCGAATTCGCCCACGGCTTTGAACTCTACTTCGAAGAAGCCACCGTTCTCTTCGGAGCCGGAACCATGGGTGTCGGCAAAAATAAGGAATGGGTTGTCAGCCAGCCGCTGACATTGATCACCAAATCCGGTCAGCTGAAACATCCAAAACTCAAAGGGGGCAACGAATGGTGTGCCGCCTTCACGCTGGAACTGCAGGCAGCCGTCAATGCGATTCAGTCGGGTGAAGACCCCGAGGCACTCTCCGGCGCCCTGGCCCGCGATGCTCTGAAAATCTGTTACGCGGAAGCAAAAAGTATTCAGACAGGGCGATCCATTCCTGTCAAATAAGTGTCACTTCATCTGTTGAAGTACACATTATTAGATTCACACCGCCGATTCTCGAATCGTTCTCGAAAACCGGCGGTGTATTTCTTGGTATACTGCTGAAAATGAAGTAATCTGAGCCTGATTCCCGGGCAATTGAGCCCGAATCTTTAATCACTCCGACCTGAACCGGTAACAATAAGCGGTCCGGTTCTGAAAAACGGCTCTGCCCAGTCTCTGATAAGCTAAGCTCATGCTCGAAAATCTGCCTCTCCAATCAGTAAAATATAAGGGACTCACCATCGAGGGGTATTCCCGCGCTGCAGTACAGAGTTACTGGAGGATTCCCGAGCTGAAACTTGGCTTTGACCTGGGGGCCAGCCCCTGGTCGTTTATGGGAACGTCGGTGTATTTCATTTCTCATGCGCATCTGGATCACATGGCAGCGCTGCCCGCGTACGTGGCCCGACGGCGGATGATGAAAATGAGTCCGCCCACAATCTATCTGCCCGAAGAAGTCGTCGATCCCGTCTGGAAAATGCTCCGCAGCTGGCACAAACTGGACCGGGGCCGCATGGACTGTGAACTCATCGGCATGAAAGACGGCGAAGACATTCAGCTGACCCGCGAACATGCAGTCACTGCATTTCAGACCAAGCACACGGTCCCTTCGATCGGATTCCAGGTCTGGGACTGTCGTAAAAAGCTCAAGCCGGAATTCATGGGTAAACCGGAAACCGAAATTCGCGATGCGCGGATGGCGGGAGTCGAAGTCAGTGAAGAAATCCGGGTGCCCCTGGTCTGCTACACGGGCGATACCGCTCCTGCAGGACTGGACCATTTCGAAACCGCTTATGAATCAAAAGTCCTGATCACCGAGATGACGTTCCACCGTCCGGAACATCGGCGGGAACGAATTCATAAGTTCGGGCACATGCACCTGGATGATATCATCGAACGCGCCGACCGTTTTAAGAACGAGTTACTGATTCTCGCGCATTTCAGTACGCGCTACCACGATAATCAGGTGCTCAACGCGGTCAAAAAACGGGTTCCCGAGGATTTACTCGAGCGCATCCATCTCTGGCTGTAATTTACCCGGCCTCGATTGACTGTGAGACTCTGACAGCAGATCTGTAAAAAAAGGCCTGGAAGGGATCGCCCCTCCAGGCCTTTTCTGTGCAGTCAACGTTTATGCGTTGATTTCGTAGCCTTTCCGCTGCTCACGGCTCTGCCACTGGTTGGCTTCATCATCGCCAATGATCTGTTCCGTCTGGGGATCCCATTTCAACGATCGATTCAGGCGAATCGCAATGTTGGCCAGGTGACAGGTGGTGATTGCGCGGTGGTGCGTCATCACATCTGAGATTGGCTGCTCACGGGCATCGACACATTCATAGAAGTTCCGCATGTGATCGCCGGGCTGGCGTCCTTTATAGAGTTCCTTGATAGTATCGCTGGAAAGTGGATTGTCTTTCAGGTCTTCCACCGGCTTTCCGGTCAGATCGCCGCGGCTGACAAACATCCGCCCCTTGGTTCCGCTAAACAGAATTCCGTTGCGGCCATCGCTTTTGATCGTCATCTTCACATCATTCGGGAAGGTCGCCTGAACTTCAAACTTGGAAGCCACATTGTATTCATCATCCTTGGTCGGCATACCGTCTTTGAGAGGAACCGGATGCACTGCGGAAATCGGTACGACCTGGGTCGGTCCGGAATGATCCATGCCAATCCCCCACTGGGCGATATCCACATGATGTGCGCCCCAGTCGGTCATTTTGCCACCGGAATACTCATACCACCAGCGGAATTCGTAATGGCAACGGGTTTTAGGACGTCCGTCGGCTGATTTCCAGCGGTAATCCGTCATAGGTGCCTGGCCCAGCCATTTGTCCCAGTTCAGAGTTTTGGGAACTTCGGCCACGGGAATGGAACCGCTGGGGTCGATGCCACCAATCACACATTCCACTTCGGTGATGTCACCCAGGCGCCCTTCCTTGATGATTGCCAGTGCGTTCAGGAACCGCTGATTCATTTCGCTCCGCTGTTGGGTACCGACCTGGAAGACCCGGCCTGTTTCCTTGAGCACTTTGATGATCTGCTTGCCTTCATCAATCGTCAGAGTCAGCGGTTTTTCACAATAAACGTCCTTGCCGGCTTTCATTGCTTCAATGGCAATTTTGGTGTGCCAGTGGTCGGTCGTTACGATCGTCACGATATCGATCTCGGGATTTTCCAGGACTTTCTGGTAGTCTTCGAAGACCGCGATTTCTTTGTTGTTGCCTTTTTTCCCCTGAATTTCTTTAACCTTGTCGTGTGCTTTACCGGCGTGTGCTGCATCCACGTCGCAAACGGCAATCACGTCACCGTACTTCATCGCATTCGGACCAACGGCGTTCCAGCGGCTTCCGGTACCGATACAGCCTACAACGGGGCGATCATTGGCCGCTTTGAATTTGTAGGCGCTGGCAGGATCAACGCTGAACCAGAAGGGAACGCTGCTTCCCGCGACTGCGGCTGCTGAGGTTTTCAAAAAGTCGCGACGATTCTGCTTGGAATTACTCACTGAAGACTCCTTATCTACATGGAAGGGTGCGCGCCGATTTCAGGAATGGAATCACGCAGGTGCAGGATGATTGATCAATAGATCCATTATAAGGAACTCGGAATCGGCAATGCAAAGATCAAGACTGCTTTATGTCTGTTTTCTTCATACGACTTGTCCGGGGTTCCTGATAGAATGAAAGTATCAAAAAGTGCCGTCACCTCGCTTTTACTGATCGAACGTGGCGATCCCGGTTTTATAAAAGACCCTAACATATTTTCTTGCCTGAAACGGTAGCATGCGCACCATCCTGCACGTGGATATGGACGCCTTTTACGCGTCCATCGAAGAACGGGACCACCCGGAACTCAAAGGGCAGCCGATTATTGTCGGCGGTCGGGCCGAGTCACGTGGTGTCGTTTCCGCTGCCAACTATGCAGCGCGCAAATTCGGCGTTCACAGTGCCATGCCGATGAAAACCGCCCGCTCACTCTGCCCCCACGCACACTATTTTCCGGTCCGGATGAAAGATTATGCAGCCGTCTCCCATACACTGCAGCAGATCTTCCAGCGTTTTACACCCCTGGTTGAACCGTTGTCCCTGGATGAAGCATTCCTGGATGTGACGGGAAGTGAACTGCTCTTCGGCACGGGGGCAGAAATAGCGCGCACGATCAAGCGCGAAGTTCAGGAAACGTTACACCTGATCGCGTCCGTGGGAGTCGCACCGAACAAATTCCTCGCGAAAATTGCCAGCGATGCGGACAAACCGGATGGTCTGGTGATTGTCGCGCCTGACCGCATTCATGAATTTCTCGATCCACTCCCCATTTCCCGCATCTGGGGCATTGGGAAGGTCGCCACCCGCCGCTTTAACCAACTGGGAATTCAAACCGTCGCTCAATTACGGGCCCTCGAACCGAAATTACTCACGGAACTGTTCGGCGAACAGGGTGCGCACCTCTGGAAGCTGTCACAGGGGCACGATGAGCGTCCCGTGGTGCCGGAACGCCAGGCCAAATCCATTTCGCGCGAAACCACTTTTTCCCGCGATGTGACCGATCTGGAAATCCTCAAGTCCGTTCTGATTGAACTGGTAGAAGACGTGGCTCGTCGGCTCCGTAAAAACCAGTTGCGCGGAAAAACGATTCAGCTCAAAATCAGGTATGATGACTTCTCGACCTTTACGCGGGCATCGACCATTGCGCAACCGACGGACATCACCCGCGATATCCAGTCCGCCGCTCTGCAGATGCTGGAACACCGACTGCCGGCCCGCCGGCTGTCAATTCGACTGATTGGAGTCGGCGTTTCCGGTTTCGATCAGAGCGCCGTTCAGCAGCGCAGTCTGTTTGATGAAGAGGATCAACAGAAGCACTCCCGACTGGACCAGATCAAAGATCAGATCGCCGACCGTTTCGGAATGGATTCACTGAAACGCGGCAATCGCATTTTAAATGATATGCAAGATGAATCAGCGGAAGCGGACTGAGCTCGAATTCCGTTTGTTTCTTCAATCTTTGACTGGTGCCCAGCGCAACTTTTGAGTTGTCTTGAATTCGACTTGTCCGTCATTTTGACTTTGCTGGTCTGGTCGACTGCTGCCCCGGTCGATCAATGCCTGCAGGTCGGCTGTCATCTGTCTGACCCGTTCCGGATGTTTCTGTGACAGATCCTGCTCCTCCGCAATGTCCGCTTGCAGGTGATAGAGCTCTGCGATGGTCGGCTTGCCGCGCGATTTTTCCAGATTGCGTCCGCCCAGTTTATACACCAGTTTCCAGGGACCGTCCCGGTAGGCAAATTCACCAAAGTTCGAGTGATTGACCACTGACGCACGTGAGCCGCCTGACGCTTTTCCCTGCAGTGCGGGGAAAAAGCTGAGACTGTCTTCTGCGCCGGTTGTGGGTAACTTTGTTCCCAACAGATCGGCACTGGTTGCCAGCAGATCCGTCAGGCAGATCAACTGGTCACTGCTGCTGCCCGCCTGTACTTTTCCGGGCCAGCGTACAACCAGTGGAACACGGTGTCCCCCCTCCCAGACATCGCCTTTATGTCCGCGATAAGGACCGCTGGGGAGATGACCGGCTTTGATCAAATCTTTCCAGCCCGTATAATGCGAATGGCCATTGTCTGCAGTGAAGATCACTACAGTGTTCTCGCCGAGTCCCGCTCGGTCAATGGCCTGAATGACCTGACCTGCGGACCAGTCTGTTTCCATCACAAAATCGGCCACGGGGGCGATGCCGCTTTTTCCACGGAAAGGGGGCGAGGGAACGACAGGCTCATGAGGAGAGGTCAGCGAAAAATAGAGAAAGAATGGTTCCTGCTGTGCCGCGCGCTGTTCGATGTACTTGACTGCCCGCCGGGTTAATTCGGGAAGAATTTCCTGCATTTTCCAGCCGGGTGCCGCTGGAGCGCCGGTAAACGCTTTGGGCAGGACAATTCCCTCTGCGGGATCGGGTTGAAATTTGGCCGTGGGCTGTGGAAAGACCCGGTCGTTTTCAATAAAGGTAAACGGAGGCAGATTCGGCAGATCGACGCCGAAAAAATAATCGAAGCCCCGGTCAACCGGTCCCCCCGAAATTGGCTTGGTGAAGTCCCATCTCAGTTGCCACTGGCCGTTGCGTTTCTCCGTCATCTGGCTGGGCTGTGGTCCGGGCCAGTTCCAGCCCAGATGCCACTTTCCGATGCAGGCGGTTGTGTACCCCTGCGATTTGAGAAATCCGGGGTAGGTGAGCCGATCGGCAGCGATCAGCGGAGGTTCGTAAGCGGCGATGACCCATTCCTGCAATCGCGTTCGCCAGGCATAGCGGCCCGTGAGGAGTCCATAGCGGGTAGGAGTACAGACCGCCGAACCACTGTGGGCGTCGGTAAAGCTCATCCCCTGCTTTACCAGGCGGTCGAGATACGGCGTTGGAATTTTGTTGTCCGGATAGTGTGCCTGGATATCACCCACACCGAAATCATCGGCCAGGATGACCACGATATTCGGTTGCTGCTGTTCAGCTGCCGAAAGCAATCCGGGGCTCAGACATAACAAGAGACAACAGACAAGCGGGCGCAACATGTTAGACTCCTCAAGACGATCCAGGACAATGAAGCAGGAGATTGCCAACTGCAGCTCGTTGTGAAGCTGACAGAAATTCTCTTATTTATCCTACCGGTTATAAAACGACAGCGAAAGCAGGACTGACAGAAAAGTGTTAACCAGCTGTCGGGGGAGTGACGCCGACCAGTGACTCGTCTGTCTTCTGGCTCCGGCTACTGAAATGAATCAGCGCGAATCCGACAACGATGAAACAGAGGGAAACGATCAGCCAGAATAGGGGTAGATGCTTCTGGTCCTGCAGGTTCATGTCCCATTGTGAGAAATATTGCTGATAGCTGGCGAAGGTGATCAGCAAGCCGTTGTGCAACATGTGCAGCACGATCCCGGGAATCACGCTTCGCGAGAGGACGTTGACATATCCCAAAGAGATTCCCATGAAGAAGCTGGGAAAAAACCGTTCGATAAACAGGGAATCACGCACGATGACGTGGAACAGCGCGAACAGAAACGCTGAAATGAAGATCGATTTGGTACTCGAAAATCGGTTCAACAGACCGCTCAACAGGTAACCACGGAAGAAGAGCTCTTCGCAGATCGCGGGGAGTACCGCCAGGCTGATCAGCTTGATCCAGAGAGGTACCAGCTCCAGTTCCAGCTTCATCGAATCGAATAGTTTCGTGAGAACTTCAATGCGATAGTCGGTCAGGGCGAAGATCTCAATCTCGTAAGCCATCGGCCAGAGCGTGAACCCCAGCAGGACCGCGCCCACGCAGGCCAGCGGTCGGGGGCGATTCCAGCGAAAGCCGGACTTCAGATTCACACCTCCCAGCCAGGCAAACAACAGCGGGATCAGCAGGAACAGACAGAAGGTGAGTGTACCTGATGCCAGCAGTCGCATCGCCATGGAAAGTTCCTGCAGCCGACTGATAAATGCAGCCGACAGGATGAACACCGGAAACAACACCGCCAGACAGAGCACTGCATTATTCAATGCGGGGGCAGCATGGGTTTTGGTGGAACGCTTAAAAAAATCGCTCCAGGAAGCTTCACTCTGATACAGAATCGTGTCGGTCCCGAAAATCCGGGCGGCCAGACTGAGGGCAACCACGCCGTAGAAGACCGTGGAAAAGACGGAAACAAAAAACAGAGTGGGTTGTGCCTGATGCAGTAAAAAATCGCGACTGAGCAGTACGATATTCGCCAGGGGAATCACCGCCCAGAGCAGCGTCATTTTGAGATCGGGCACCAGGCCGATGACCCCGGGGGCCATCGAGATCAGCATCAGGGGAATCAGGTAGGCCTGTGCTTCTTTGAAGCTGCGGGCAAAGCTGGTGATACAGAGCAGGACCGCAGAGAAGAAGGCGGCGAAGATCAACAGGAGTAACAGAATCTGCAGTAACACGACCGGGGTCAGCCCCTCGCCGAACAGCATCCCCTCTAGACCGTTTGCATAAGCGGTCGCGAGCATCGCCACCATATTGACAATGGCCGTCAGCGTCGCCACTGCCAGGACGGCGAAAAACTTGGAACACAGAATCCACATGCGGGGTAACGGTGCGGCCATTAAGGTTTCCAGTGTTCCGCGTTCGCGTTCGCCGGCTGTCAGGTCAATCGCGGGATAGACGGCGCCGGTCATCGTCATCAACAGCAGAATCATGGGGACGAACGTCACCAGGGAAGCCCCCTGTCGCATCTCGGACTTTACCGGTTCAAATGTCGCGATGAACGGCACGGTGTCGCTTTTTCCCATTTCTGTCAGCAGCTGGTCGCGGTAATTCCAGCGCACGACCTGCAGACGCTTCTCGACATATTCCGCGGCCCGTCGAGAGTGAGGCGACTGTGCGCCGTAGATAATCTGAAAACGGCCACTGTGTCTTTCGTGGGTCTGATCTGCCTGCGCCGTGTCGATGGGAATATAGCGTACTCCCACGTCAACCTGACCATCGCGGACCAGTTTGGGAATATTTTGATTTTCACCGGAACTCTCGGCAATCAGAAACTTGATTACCGGGTCGACTTTTTGAAAGCGGGCCAGGGGCTGCTCGTCGTCAGCTGATTTCTGTTCTACAGGCGACATGCCGGGATTGGTTGCCAGCAGACGGTTCCCCTTGGTGAGCAGGGCGCGAAACAGCTGCCCCTCTGATTCGTTGGAGAGAATAATCCGGTATTCCACTTTGCCCAGCTGGCTCATCTGGCTCAAAAAAAACTTCTGCAGCAGTAATCCGAGCAGTGGATAGACCAGCAGCGGCATCAGGATCAGGGTGATCACAGTCCGGCGGTCGCGAAGAATTTCCCGCAGTTCTTTCTTCAAGAGACCCGAAAAGCGAAAACCGGTCGTAGGAGTATAGATCCGGTGATCCGAGCCCTGATCGTAGGGCGACACCATTAAAGCAGTTCCCCCTGTGCCGCGGCGACTGTTTCCGATGTTGTCACAGGCGCATCCAGCAGTTGCAGGAAGATCTGGGTTAATGTCTGACAGGATGTGCATTGCTGCAGCTCTTCCAGTGTGCCCTCGTAGCTTTTCTTACCCTGGTACAGGAGCCCGAACCGATCGCAGAGCTGCTCGGCTTCATCCAGGCGATGTGTGCAGACGATGACGGCCTTGCCTTCATCGCGGAGATGATCGATGTAATCGAAGATCACTTTGCTGCCGACCACATCCAGACCACGCGTCGGTTCATCCATCAGCATCACCGGCGGATCGTGTATCAGGGAACGGGCCAGGTTCACGCGTTGCTTCTGACCGGTACTCAAAGTGGCAGACCGACGATCGAGGAACTCGGAGAGCCGAAACAGTTCGGACAGTCGCGCGATACGGTCTTCCGCCTGCGCTGCGGAGACGCCGTAGACGTCGGCGAAAAAAGAGAGGATCTCGCGGGGTGTCAACCACTGGTACAGCCCGGCACTGGTTGAGACGAGGCCGACCCGCCGTTTGATTTCGTCGGGATGCGTCGAGACGCGAAAGCCTTCGACTTCAGCATCGCCACTGGTCGGTTTGAGCAGGCCGAGAATCATGCGGAGCGTCGTAGTTTTACCGGCACCATTGGGTCCCAGCAAACCATAGACTTCGCCTGTTTCGACTGCGAACGAAATATGATCGACGGCCAGAACATCCTGTTTTCCGGCTTCGAAAATACGTGTGAGGTTTTGAACGCGGATCATAACGGCCCTTAGTCCTGATTCTAAAAGAACCCCGGGAGCGCACCAGAGGTATCAATGAGAATTCAAAGGCGGATCATCGCTTGAATTCATTAGAACCAGAAACACTTGAAACTTCAGATTGGAAGAGCTGGCCTGCCTGAATCATGTTAAATTCACTGGAAGTGCGAATAGAAATGCTGGCGCATAAATAACCTGATTCGGAACTGGTCCATCTTAACAAATCAAAAGTCAATCTGTCACCTGTGAAAACAGGTTTCCTGAACGGAAGGCGGGAATGCATCCTCTTCTATGAATATTTGAATATCTACCACCGGGTATTTTAGTAAACAAAACTTTGAAGCCAGACTCTGCTTGCAGACCGTTCTCATCAAACACACAATAGAACCGAAATACTTACTTCAAGCTGCTCAGATTATCCGTATCATTCCATTCCCGTTTGAAAGCCGTTTCCGAAATGAGATGCTTCACCCGCCAGATCGTACTGAATCTTCTGTTCTACCTGTTTGCGTCCAGCCTGTTTGCCGCTGATGACTGGCGCGTGTGGCGCGGGCCCACGGGAAACGGGGTGGCGGCTGCCGGACAAACACCACCAGTCAAGTGGTCGGAAACGGAAAACATTCACTGGAAAACCCCACTGCCCGGACGGGGCCATGCCTCGCCGATTGTGGTTAACGACCGAGTACTGATTGCGACCGCTGATGAGTCACAGGAAATCCAGTCGGTGGTTTGTCTCGCCCGGGATTCGGGGAGGATTCTCTGGAAGACCAACGTCAACCGGGGTGGTTTCGCTCCCAAAATCCATCAGAAGAATACCCACGCTTCTCCCACACTTGCTTCGAATGGCGAACTGGTTTTCGCGGCCTTCCCGCATCATGAAAGTATTCAACTCACGGCACTCGATCTGGATGGGAAACAGCGCTGGCAGATCCGGGCGGGAGGCTTTCTGCCCAGGGCGTATCAGTTCGGCTATGGTCCTTCCCCACTTCTCTATGAGAATACTGTGATTGTGGCAGCCGAATATGAAAAGAACGGTTACCTGGCTGCCTTTGATCAACAGACGGGCAAAGAAGTCTGGCGTCTCGATCGCCCCGAGAAAATTAATTTCTCGACGCCCATTGTTACCCGCATCGCTGGTCGGGACCAGCTGCTGCACAGCGGCAACTCGCGGGTTGCGAGTTTCGATCCGCGAACTGGTCGCGAGATCTGGTCGGTCCCTGCTCCCTGGATTGTCAGTTGTGGCACCATGGTCTGGGATCAGGAACTTGTCTTCGCCAGCGGTGGTTTCCCGACGAAGGGAACCATCGCGGTGAAAGCAGATGGTTCGGACAAGGTCGCCTGGACGAACCGCGTTAAATGCTATGAGCAATCGATGCTGGCTGCGAATGGATATCTCTACGCGGTCGATGACAACGGCATCGCCTACTGCTGGGATGCACAGACCGGGAAAGAGATGTGGAAGCATCGCCTGGGCGGGAAAGTCTCTTCCTCACTGGTCCTCGCGAACGGCAATCTGTATCTGACGAACGAACGGGGGACTACGTTTGTCTTTCGTTCGAATCCTCAGAAATTTGAACTGCTGGCAGAAAACCAGCTTGGCGACGAAGGTTTTGCTTCGCCAGCAATCTGCGGCAGTCAGATCTTTCATCGAGCAGCCGGACGTGCCTCGGGAGAACGGCAGGACGTGCTCTACTGCATCGGCAAATAGACTCTGGTCAGACTCTATTCTGCCTTAGCGGGCTCGGCTGCTTTCTGTAGTGGTGCCACCTTTTGATTTGCCGGAACAGGCTGACCAAAGGCTCGAAAGCCGCGCAGCTCCTGGGGTAATCGAAAATAGAAACGGTTGGCGGTGTACGCGTTCGTCCATTGATAACGGACCTGTCCTTCTTTGGGACGTACGCTCATTTTGGGACTGGTCCAGACTTCTTGCTTGTCGAGTTGAACTGTCGTCGCTGCTGCAGACAGTCGTGCACAGCCATAGGACCAGGTCTTGCCATCGGTTTCCAGAATCAGGATGACCTCAGGATTGAACCCGCGTTCAAAATAGAACGCCGCGGCATCCGAATTCTCTGCATCGGTCGGTTGATACTGGTCGAAGGGAGTAGGATGCAGATTCAGAAAGATCTGTTCCCGTCCCAGCATCTCCTCGGCTGAAAATCGAATTGCCAGCTGCTGCATCTGGTCCAGTCGTTCTTCCGCGGTTGCCGCCGGTTCGGGTGCATCGGGCAACGGTTTGAATTCAATTCCGACCTCCCAGGGTTGCCAGGTCACACTGGGCCCTTCAATGCGAAATGGTTTTTCGGTCAACGAGAGGAATTCATAAGTGGCGCGTCCTGCAGTTCCTTCCGGGTGATCCATTTCCACAGCGATATATGCCCAGGGGCGGCCCGTTGTTCCTAAACGCCAGATCGCACCTTTGGTCACTTTATATTTGGGATCATGATATTTCATGACCGGCTCCTGAACGAAAGCCAGCGGCGCACTGCGTTCTTCCCTGGTACGAATCGACCAGGCATTGAGCAACTTCCGCATCGTATCGATTTTGGAATCATTGGCCGCCTCTTCTTTTTCTTCGGCAACGATTGGCACAACGACACAACAGAGTAAAACCGCTGCAAAACTACTGAGAAATGTGATTCTCCGGCGCATCATGACGAGTTCCTTATTCGAGACAGATTCGGTTCGACGTGAACTCATTGTATGAACACACAACCAGTGATCAAATATAAAGTTTGCTAAACGGGCGATTATTTAAGAATGTCTATTATTTCTGTCCCGGTTGGCTACCGCTGTCTTTCGCGCATAAAAAAACGGCAGCCCTGTTTTCAGGACTGCCGTTTTCCATTCCACTGAAAGGAAATCGCTACTTTGCTTTTTTGATATTGGGATTCAACAGACTGTCAGCTGCGGCATCCCCTTTGGCAGACTTCAAAATGATTTTGATTGAATCTCCGCCCCCTTCTGGAATCATCACCTGGGTCTCCTGGACTGCAGGTGGAGGATCCATCAGGTTTTCTCCCATATTGCCGAGAACCACACGGTAACTGCCGGGGGCAGCCCCATCCTCTTCCTCATAGGTTCCCAGCACAAAGGTGCCATCTTCATTCACGTTCGCCCGGGCGGTCCGCACATTTTCTCCACTGGTCAGTGGTAAGAGATCAATGTGAATCGGTCCGAACGGTTGATCATCCAATGTCAAAGTTCCGGAAGCTGGTACGGTCTGAACTGTCCGCTTGCTCCCTGAAGCATCCCCGCCTCCACAGCCTGTCAGACAGATCATCAGGGTTGCCAACAGTACGTTCGCTGAGCGCATCATCGTATGTTTGTTTCCTATTCCAAAATGATAAATGAACTTCGGGTCATCAGCACGATTTCCTCTCCCGGATCTCCGGGAGAGGAAACTGAAAATGGCTGATTAAAACTCACCAACGATACTATCGAAGCGACCGCCGGCAATCGTATTGAGCGACATCCAGAGGCTGGGTGCTCCAGCTGACTGGTTGTGATCACCGTGGTAATCGATGTTTTCACTGACAAATCGTACCGAACCATCGGCCATCAGGAAGTGAGCGCCTCCCTGGTGCACAGAACCCGGTCCCGGCCAGTCTGAGTTCAGACAGTGAGCGGCGATATAAACCGGTCCCCAGGCATAGGGAGCAGTCTTATAAAATGTGCCGTCTTCGCCAGTGGAAGTACCATCGGGTAACAACAAATTGTTGGCAGCATTGTTCATGACCACGATATGCGTTGAAGCAACGAACGCCATACGGTAAACCGCTTCTCCACCTCCATCACGCAAACGACCGGCACCACAAGTCCGTCCGCCTCCGGCGAAACCATTTTGCGGAACTTCCCCGACGGCAATGGTGGTGGTGGTTCCATCGGTGATGTCGCGAATCCGAACCTTGGATTTCAGCGTGAAGACACCTGTGTGAATCTGGTTAGGACGTTGCCACCAGTCAAAGCCTTGAGATCCGGCATAGTTGGTGGTCGCAAAACCATCACGGGCGCTGGGATCATGGTCCTGGTCCGACGGACAATGCAGGACAGGGATTTTGGTCGCCTGAATTGGTCCTGCCGTTCCTGTCTGGCCGAGAATCGGCGCGGAGAAGTTAATCTGATTATACAGGGGTGCCTGTTCCAGGAATGGTAAAATCAGAGTAATCCAGCTGTAGTTACGAGCTCCAGGTGAGGAACCGCCTGGATCGTTCGTCCAGACATCGTTGGGAAACATCGAATGTGTTTCATGATAGTTGTGCAGTGCCAACCCGATCTGCTTGAGGTTGTTCTTGCAGGTACTTCGACGGGCCGCTTCGCGCGCCTGTTGAACGGCGGGTAGTAGCAGGGCGATCAAAATTGCGATGATCGCGATGACCACCAGCAATTCAATCAACGTGAAGCCTCTCTTCTTTGAACGCTTGAACTCCATACTGACTCTCCTTTAAGAATAAGAAAGTGATTATTGAGATGATAAAATCAGTCTCTCACAACACGCAGTATCGTTTCTCTCTCAGATGGAAATGAAAGGACATCTGATTGAATGAGAGTATAAATCGTTGCTCAGTACGCTCGCTTGACACCAGTTCAAAACTGATGTTGCTCGTAGTTAGAATTGAGTTCAATTCCGTTACCGGAATATTTAAATGAGTGGAACCCCTGAAATCGGGGAGGAGATGCCATAATCTAAACGGATTATTAATGGAAATTAAATAAATAAACACTCTCCGATACGATTTTAATCGTAGTTTTATAAAATTGTCAAACAAGATATTTCGATGTTACGACATTTCGAAATAAGTAAGAATCCTTAATAATAAACAGGATTTCTAAGGAAGATCGACAGGGTCATACAGAGTTATGTTCATACAGATACGTATTACAGAACTGTAAAATTTCTTCGATGATAAAATTTTCTGCTGCATGACATCATGGATGATATTCCTTCCCGACTCTTTCCTTTTTAACAGTGACTCAACAACGAATCGCGCTTCATGTTACCACTCAATCATTTTGACTATCTCATCGTCGGCCAGGGACTCGCAGGCACAGCGCTCGGCTGGACGCTGCAGCAACGTGGCTATCAAACCTTGATCATCGACCGCGGTGAAGAGATCACGTCCTCGAAAATCGCAGCCGGTTTGATTACTCCCATAACGGGACTGCGTCTGGTGGTCTCCTGGCGACTGGAAGAATTCCTGCCTTCCGCCGTCCGCTTCTATCGCGAAATTGAAGCGCTTACCGGTTCCCGTTTCCTGGAGTTGAACCCAATGCTGCGTCTGTTCGCTTCAGAGCAGGAACAGGAACAGTACCAGCAACGATCCCAGACACATTTTCCGGAACTGGTTTCGATTCCCGCGCCTCTGGCGAACGAAGCTGAATTCGATCTGTCACAGGGGGGATTCGAAATGCAGAGCGGAGGAAAACTGGATGTTCCCACTTACCTGGAAGCTTCACGAGAGTGGTTTCAAAAACAAAACGGTTTTTTGAAAGCAGACATCGATCCTCAACAGGATCTGGCATGGGAAGCAGACCAGGTCCAGATCAACCGCCTGGGAGTGAGTGCCGACAAAATCATTTTCTGCCAGGGGATCCAGGCGCGGCACAATCCCTGGTTTGAAAAAGTGCCTTTTGAGGGCGTCAAAGGAGAAATCCTGACTTTGAAAATTCCAGGCCTGACAGAGCGACGCGTGGTCAACCGGGGAGTCTGGCTCGCACACTGGCAGGACGACCTGTATCGCGCCGGCTCGACTTATGATCGGGAACACCTCGACTGCGAACCCACGCCTGCCGGCCGGGAAGAAATCATGCAGCGCCTGACCAAATTTCTGAAAGTTCCGTTTGAAGTTGTCGAGCATCGGGCCGCGGTCCGTCCGGTCATTCGCGGACGACTGCCTGTCTTGGGACTGCATCCGGAAAACCCGTGCGTCGGATTCTTCAACGGTTTTGCCTCGAAAGGCAGTCTGCAAACCCCCTGGATGGCAGCCCATTTTGCCGATGTACTGGAAGACAATGCGACGCCGGAAAAACAACTGGACCTCAGCCGTAAGCTCAAACCAAAATCATGACACGTTTAACTGACCAGGCACACGCACGCATCTCTGATATTCTCCGCGCCGGTGAAACCGCCATCGACGCCACTGCGGGGAACGGGCACGACACCTCTTTTCTCTGTCAGACCGTTGGTCCCACGGGGCACGTGTATGCGATCGACATTCAAGAGTCGGCTCTGGAGCAGACAGCCGCACAACTCGCGGAGGTGAACTGCTTTCATTGTGAGCTCATCTGCTGTGATCACAGTCTTCTGGCAGAGATCGTTCCCACCGAGCATCGGGGCGCAACAGGGGCGATCATGTTTAACCTGGGCTACCTGCCCGGGGGAGATCACAGCCTGATTACGCAGGAGGCGACCTCTGTGCAAGCGCTGGAGGCGGCGATCGATTACCTGCGTCCCGGAGGAATTCTGACGATCCTCGCTTATCCGGGACATCCAGGCGGCGAAATGGAAACCAGCGCGATTATGGAATGGATGAACCAGTTGCCTGCCAGCGAATTCATAACGGAAACAATCCTGGCGCGTTCGTCTGCGCCCACCGCACCGCGTCTGTTGATTGTCACCAGGCAGGAATCCTGAGACAGAATTATTCCTCTTCAGAGGAATCCTCGTGCGATTGCGAAGACTCACGGATTTCGTCAATGATCTGGCGGGCCCGATCTACGTTCGAAGAGACCACATCGACTTTGATCTCAAAAATACCGGTCATCGCGGCCTGATTTTCATTCTCGAGCAGACAGCGAATGCCTTCCCCTTCCAGCGTCATCTTGATGAATTCCGCTTCCATCACATTCGTCGTTGAATAGACAGTTTCCAGACTATCACTCATGGTATTGTGTTCCTTAGACAAACCGTCCCTGAAGAGTGAACTCATCATGGAGCGCTTCACAGTCAGTCAAATATTGGTCTCGTACCCTGTAAGGCTAACCTGATTCAGTATTAACATCAATATTAAATACACAGTATACGCTTCAGGTCGCTGATGATCCCCAGGAATTTATCAGCAGGGTGAATGGAATTGAATCTCAGGGTCACCGCCTGCTATTCTGTAAGCGTGCTCTGATTATCATCGCCATCTAACAAGGGATCTCTCCCCATGAACCGCCTGTCACTCCGAAGTCTTTTCCTGCATTTCCTGACTCCCCTGCTGATCACAGGTGGCCTGATTCCCTGCCCGACTCAAGCGGAGCCCCCTGCACGAAAACCTGTGGTCCTGACGGACCGGGCCCGTGAGTTGCATCGGCAATGTCTGGTGGTCGATGGTCACAACGACCTTCCCTGGACGATGCGGGAAAAAGCGGCTTCTTCCTTTAAACAGGCTGACATCGCTCAACCACAGCCTCGGTTTCATACCGATATCCCCCGGTTGCGTCAGGGAAATGTCGGAGCCCAGTTCTGGTCTGCTTATGTTCCTGCTGAGACCAGCCAGGAACGCAGGGCCGCTCATTACACCCTGGAACAGATCGACCTGATTCACCGGATGATCAAGCGTTATCCTGACGTATTCGAAATGGCATCCACGGCTGACGATATTGAACGGATACACAAATCGGGCAAGATCGCCTCCATGATCGGTGTCGAAGGGGGACACTCCATTGAAAACTCACTTTCATTGCTGCGGGTTTTCTACGGTCTGGGAGTCCGTTACATGACACTCACGCACTCAGATACGCTCGACTGGGCCGACTCTGCAACCGATACAGCCAAACATGACGGCCTTTCCCCGTTCGGCGAGGAGGTTGTCCGTACCATGAACGAACTGGGAATGCTGGTCGATATTTCCCACGTCTCGCAGGCAACTATGGATGATGTGCTGCGGGTCAGCCAGGCGCCCATCATCGCCTCGCATTCTTCAGCTCGAGCCGTTGCGGATCATGTGCGCAATGTACCCGATGAGATCCTGGTCAAAGTCAAAGAGAACGGCGGCGTGGTGATGGTCAACTATTTCTCCGGATTCGTCGTTCCGGAATCAGCCCGCCAGATGACAGAAATGTTCCACGTTCGCCGAGAACTGAAAAAGAAATATCCCGATGAAACAGAGTTCAATCGGGAATACAATCGCTGGAAGAGCAGCCACAAAATGCAGCCCGGCACTATTCATGATGTGGTCGATCACATAGACCACATTGCTAAAATCGCCGGAGTGGAACATGTGGGCATTGGTTCGGACTTTGACGGCGTCTCGACACTTCCCGCGCAACTGGAAGATGTCTCAACCTATCCCCTGATCACTCAGGCTCTGCTCGACCGGGGTTATACCGATCAGCAGATTAAACAGATCATGGGACTGAACCTCCTGCGGGTCATGCGGGAAGCCGAGCAGGTTGCCCGTCGTCTGCAACAGCAGACAAAAGACTGACCGTCAGCTTCCCGTTGTTCTCTGTCACCCGCAGAAGAATCAGTTTCCAGCAAAACCCTATTTTGAATCCGGCAGCTTCGGCATGACAGGACGGGGTGCTACCAGTTCCGGCTCTTCAGCCGGGGGTGGGGCGGGCAACTTCACCTGGGCAGGTTGCTCCTTAGGGGCAGCCTGCTTGACCTGTTTTTCCAGACTCTGCTGCTGCTGAACCTCTTTGAGATAATCCTGCAGCAGACGATAGGTATTCTGAAACTCCTGACGATTCGTAATCATGTGATATTGTGAATCGACCTGGACCTGCTGATAGTTGGCGACCACCGCTTCCAGTTCCGCCGGATCGGGAGGTGTGGACTTTGCTTCCAGTCCTTCAGGAAGTGCCAGGTAGTCTTTCCAGGCAGCATCCACGACATCGTCCAGCGACTGGTGTGCTCCCAGTAACTGATATTTCAGTTCGTCACTTTGAAGCTCCTGCTGTGCCAGATGAGCGACATCCTGTTCGATACGAACCATATCCCAGACTTCAGAAACTCCATCACTGAAAAACAGGATGACCGTCGATTTATCTTTGGTCAGACTGTCCAGGCCGGTCTCCATGGTGACGGCTTCTTCTTCCCCCACCTTCCAGACCGCACGCTGTTTTGTTTTATCAATGGCTCCCTGAAGTGGCAGCGTGATATTGCCTTCTTTATTAAAGTAGGTACCGGCAATCGCACCATTCTTGCCGACTGCCAGCTGGACTGTGACATTCACATCCTGAGTTCCCTGAGGAACGATCGCGAATAACCCGACCGGCATCCATTCTGCTGATTCTTCAGGAGGAGTCACGCTTTCGGCGATCTGACTGGCCTGAGATGCGTAATCGGTAACAGGTGCAATCGGCGTCCCATCATTATAGATATAGCCGTCATTGATGGAATAGTTATAGACGACGGGGGTCAGATTGTTGTAACCGCACCAGGAAACCAGACCACCGTAAGTAGCCCAGACCCAGGGACGGTAACCATATCTGCGATAATGGTAGTAAGGATAGTATCCATAACCGCGGCGATAACGGCTGTAGCCGGAACCGTATCCATAGCCGATTCCGAATCCGTAGCCTGTCCGGTAACCGGACCAGTAACCGGGATTATAATGATAGGATCTGCTGGCGTAGCCAGTATGACCGCGGCCACGATTGTAGTTTCGGCCTGATCTTAATCCGGTACCGCCATGTCCGGCGTGGTGATGTCCTCCGGAACGTATACCAGGATTACTGTGTCGATGCTGACTGCCAAAGCCAGACTGAATTCCCCCGGGACGATAACCGGTGGCTCCCCGGTAATATTGATCGGTTCTGCCGTGACGACTTCCCCCCGAGCTTAATCCGCTGATGTTGTTTCCCCGGCGGGATCCGAAATCCTGAACCGATGACCGGGAACGAGAACGGTTGAAATCAGAAGAACTTGAACGGTTTCGACTGCCGGAATGCAGCCCCGGATTACCAGTCACACTACGCTGTCCCCGCGAAATGGAATTACGGGGAGAATTCTGCGATCTGCCGGAAGCAGAGGAACCGGAATGACCGGGACGCATGGTGGTATGACTGGAGCGTCCCGAAGAACTGCCGAATGACTGATTGAAGGATCGCGAAGGAGCACTCTGTCGACTGCTGCCTGAACCGCGAAAGGAACTCGAGTTCGGACGCGAAAATGAACGCCCGGGAGACATTGAGCGAGACGATCCGCTACGCTGGCTACTCCCACGAGAGATGCTGCCCCGGGAAATGCTCCCTCGCGAGCTACTGCCGCGGGACATGCTGCCGCGCTGGCTTCCTCCTCCGGAAAATCCACCCCGGTGTCCGCCACCGCCTCCGCCACTTCGATGACCACCGCCGCCTCCGCCGCCGCGACCACCCCGTTGGGCGAAACTATCGACTTCGCTGACGCATAACATCGTCAGCAGAACTAAGAACGTGATTGATATCTTTTTCATTGAGTTCACCTGACCGACCACGAAGGTGAAAGCCCCCATGCATCGTCCTGATAATATTTCTATGCGAAAAAGCGGACAGGTTTCCTACCTGACATCCGAGCCCGTTAAGCATAAAGAGAGAGAAAACTGATCAGGCAGATATCTCGCCGTCAGCATCCAGACAGACGTACTGAGACTGTAACCGTCTATGGTTATTATCTCTGGTGTTCAGGTGGGGTAGGAAGCAGAGATAAATTTTAATAGCAGCGCAGACAGCACAAATTACTGTTTTCAACTGACTCAGCGACTTCGCATCCTGCTGGAATGCTGCCGAATCTCGATGGCCCGTATATCTGTCACAATAGGAATCGGGGTTGTAAAAGTCAATAACTGCCTGTCCGCAACAGATCTACCGTCAGGCATCAACCAAAGTGCATGGATCAGGAATCGCTCTTAATTTCATGCGTTCCAGGGCTGTTCCAGAAGCAAATATTCACGTTTTTAAAAAATTCATCATTTCTTTGGAATAAACGGGAATCAACGGGCCTCTTACAGACAGCAGGGACCGATTGGGCCCTGTCTGACGCACGAGACACATTACCGGGTTTCTTTCATATCATGGAACTGGCCCCGGTCTGCAGGCCTCTCATCCCTGCGGATCTGTTATTGAATCGAGAATTTGGAGAACTGAGATGAAATCACTGTCGACACTTTTCACCATGCTGGCCCTGACCCTGTTCTTTGTTGGTTGTGGCAAAACTGAAACACCAGCTCCCAGCGAAACTCCTGCTCCCGCAGAAACACCTGCTGAAACTCCTGCTGCTCCTGAAGGGGAAGCTGCTGCACCAGAAGGTGATGCCGCTAAGCCAGAAGAAGCTGCCGCGAAACCAGAAGAAGCTGCTGCTAAGCCAGAAGAGGCCAAACCAGAAGCCAAGCCAGAAGAAAAGAAACCCTAAGCTCTGGCATGTCATTCATGATGACGACACCAAAAAAGCTCTCCTGATCTGTCAGGAGAGCTTTTTGTTTTGGTTGTTGAACTCAGTTTACTTTGCAGATGCGTTGCCACTCAGAATGCGGGCTGCGGTCAGCGTATTTTTCAGCAGCATGGCAATGGTCATCGGTCCGACGCCCCCTGGAACCGGGGTAATCGCAGACGCGACCTCTTTGACTCCCTCAAATTCCACATCGCCCACCAGTTTATCATCCACGCGGTTGATGCCCACATCAATGACAATCGCCCCCGGCTTGACCATATCGGCGGTTACGAATTCAGGCTGACCGATGGCGGCAATGATAATATCTGCCGACTTCACGATCTCTTTCAGATTCTGTGTGCGGCTGTGGCAGATCGTCACCGTGGCATCAGCTCCCATGCCCCGCTGGATGAGCAGCATGGCCATCGGCTTCCCGACGATTTCACTCCGCCCCAGGATGACCGCATGTTTGCCTGCAGTCTCCATTTTGGTGGAGAGAATCATCTGCTGAATCCCATAAGGGGTACAGGGGAGGTAACGGGGACGGCCCTGCACGATCAGTCCGACATTTTCGGGGTGAAACGCGTCCACATCCTTGAGCGGGTTCACCACATCCAGGATCGCCGTCTCATTAATGTGCTTCGGCAGCGGCAGCTGCACCAGGATGCCGTGTACACCGGGATCGGCGTTGAGCTCTTTGACCAGGGTCAGCAGTTCTGCTTCGGTGGTTTCGGCAGGCAGCCGTTTTAAGGTGCTTTCGATACCGGCTTTTTCACAGGCCCGCTGCTTGTTACGGACATAAACGGCGCTGGCCGGATCATCGCCTACCAGTACCGCTGTGAGGTGCGGGACGACCTGCGTTGCTGATTTCAGCTCTGCGACTTCCTGTGCGATCTGTTCCCGAAATGTCGCCGCCAGTGCTTTGCCGTCAATAATTTCTGCTGACACCCTGTCATTTCCTTGTTCAAGAGGGGTTAATTTCCATCCGCTCACAACATAACGAATCGTCTGAAAATCTAAAACCACCCCAAAAGAATTAATGTGACGTAAAGGCAAATCGCGGCGTAGATGGCTGCGACATAATCGTCGGCCATGATTCCCCAGCCGCCGTGGATGCGGTCAAAATATCGAACCGGCCAGGGCTTCCAGATGTCATACAGACGGAACCAGAGAAAGGCAATCAGGGAAACCCAGAGAAAGTCAGCAGATAACGGTCGGTGAAAGACAGGCAGCATAACCACGGTGAAGGCCCCGATCTCATCGATGACAATCTCTCCCGGATCTTCTTTCCCTAAAAGCCGCGAACCCTGCTCACAGAGATAGACGCCGAGCAGGAAAATCAGCAGAGAGACCACCAGATAGACGGGTAGTGACAATTCCAGCCAGAACAGTCCCAGAACCAGAACCGGGCCCAGCAGACTTCCGAATGTTCCGGGAGCTTTGGGAGCCAGCCCTGTACCCAGTCCCCGTGCGAGGAACAAAATCGTAACGTTTTTGAAATTTCTCATTTATGGTAATTGACCAGGGAGCCGATTCTCTGTGTTGCGTAATCGGAAAAATGTCACTATTCAAGATAATCTAAAGCGTTTATACTTTAAACAGGAGTGATTTTCCCGGGGTACATATAGACAGCCAACACAAACCAATGCGTTGATTCCAAAGCGGGTGCATTTCGTAACTCGAAGGCAGCCCGTCATTTCCTGTATTGATCGTACCCTGACAGCCGAAAATTTCCAGTAAGACTCAACGAAACCTACCCTGCCATTTTGAGTCGCTTCTCGTGAAGAACGATTCGGGATGGCTCCTCGATTACATCAATCAGGATTGATCAATATGACATCCCCCGAAGGCCCCAAGCTTTCCAAGCTCGAATCTCTCAAAGAAGGCAGCCATCAGCTGCGCGGAACCATTGCTGAAGAACTGCTTAACGAAAGCGACCAGTTTTCCGGCGATTCGCTGCAACTCCTGAAGCATCACGGTACCTACCAGCAGGACGATCGTGACCTGAGAAAAGCCAAAAATCCGGATGGAACTCCCAAAGGCAAGTCATACAGCTGCATGATCCGAACCCGCGTGCCGGGTGGTAAGGTCACCTCAGATCAGTTCCTGGCCGAACTGGATCTGTGTGAAAAATACGGCGACGGAACCGTGCGTCTGACCACGCGCCAGGGCTTCCAGCTGCACGGCGTGATCAAAGGCAACCTGCGGGACGCCATCAAAGGGATCAACGAAACCAAACTGACCACCCTGGCCGCCTGTGGTGACGTGAACCGTAACGTGATGGCCTGCCCGGCTCCTTACAAGAACAACCAGGTCTTCGACGCAATGCAGAACATGGCGTATGCCATCGCAGAACACCTGCGTCCCAAAACAACGGCTTACTTCGATCTGTGGATTACCGACGAAGATGGCAACAAAACCAACGAAGCGGAATTCCAGCCGGTAGAAGAGCCGATTTACGGCAAGACCTACCTGCCCCGTAAGTTCAAGATCGGTATTGCTCTGCCGGAAGATAACTGCGTTGACATCTTCACCCAGGATATCGGCCTGCTGGGAATTGTCGAAAGCGATGAAATCGTCGGCTACAACTTCTACGTCGGCGGCGGAATGGGAGTCACTCCCAGTAAGAAAGACACCTATCCCGCTCTGGGCAAGCTGCTCGGCTTTGTGCCCAACGATCAGGTTCTGGCGGTCGCCGAAGCGGTCGTGAAAGTCCAGCGTGACTTCGGAAACCGGGAAGACCGGAAACGGGCCCGTATGAAGTATCTGGTGGACGATCTGGGAATCGAGAAATTCCGCGAAAAGGTTGCTGAGTACTTCGGTTCTGAAATCGCCGCTCCACGCGACGTGGAAGTGACCGGCATTGACGATCACATGGGCTGGCATGAGCAGGGGGATGGCAAGCTGTTCCTCGGCGTGAACATCGAAAACGGACGTATCAAAGACGATGGCGACCTGCGGATTAAGTCCGGCCTGCGGAAGATCCTCGAAACCTACAAACTGGACGCCCGGATCACTGCCAAGCAGAGTGTTATTTTCTGTGATATTGATCCCGCTGACAAGCAGGGGATCGAACAGATCCTGGCCGATCACGGCATGAAACGGGCTGAGGAACTGACCCTCATCCGTCGCTTCTCAATGGCCTGCCCGGCACTTCCCATGTGTGGCCTTTCGATTACAGAATCCGAACGGGTCATGCCTGATCTGATTACCGAATTCGAAGAAGAACTGGCCCGCCTGGATCTGCAGGATGAGCGGATTTCGGTCAACATGACCGGCTGCCCCAACGGCTGTGCCCGTCCTTATGTTCCGGATATCGGACTGGTCGGCAAAGCAGTGGGCAAGTATACGGTATTCCTGGGTGGAAACTCGCTGGGGAACCGACTGGCCTTCATTTATGATGATCTCGTTCCACTGAACGAAGTCACCAGTCGCCTGTCACCCGTGCTGGAATTCTTCAAAGAAGAACGTCAGCCCGGCGAAGCCTTTGGTGATTTCTGCCATCGGATGGGTAAAGAAACCCTGCAGGAAAAAGCGGGGCTGGCAGCCAAATAATTCTGTCGGAATTGTCTGTTTGAATATGAACCTTCCGGCAGGCAGGCTGTCTTTCATTTTGACAAAATCAATCCGGAACGGGTTGACCCTGTCTGATCGCGCGGGTAGATTATCTGCAACAGACAGCCTCTAAGGCTGCTGAGAACCGGAAATTACGAGTATTAACGACCAATGCGAAATTACAATCTCCTAAACCTGAACCTGCTACGAAGCCTGCTGCTACCAGCCAGGTCTTAGGTTCTTTGTACGATTGTAAATCAAAATACAGTGAAACCCTGAGACCAGATCGGCCTCAGGGTTTTTTATTTTCCCCACTGGTACTATTCTGGTCTCTCAACAGCGTCCCTCAGCGGGGCGTCAACCGATTCATGGAGCAAACCAATGTCCAATGACACAGTAAAAATCTTTGACACCACCTTGAGAGACGGTGAACAGTCCCCCGGTTGCAGTATGACAACCGCTGAAAAGTTGAAAGTGGCCAAAGAGCTGGTCGCGCTGGGTGTCGATATCATTGAAGCCGGTTTTCCCATCGCTTCGCCCGGCGATTTCGATGCGGTCCGTAAGATTGCCACCCAGTTCGGCGATCAGACCACCATCTGCGGCCTCGCCCGCTGTCGTAAGGAAGACATTGACCGGGCCTGGGAAGCGTTGAAAGAAGCCAAAAACTCCCGGATCCACGTCTTTTTAGCCACCAGTTCGATTCATCGCGAACACAAGCTCAAGATGAGCAAGGAACAGATCATCGAAACCGCGGTGGAGATGGTCAAACGGGCCCGCGATTACTGTCCGGATATCGAATTCTCCCCGGAAGATGCCGCCCGGACCGAGAAAGACTTCCTCTGTGAAGTGGTCGAGCGAGCCATCGAAGCGGGCGCATCGACGGTAAACATTCCCGATACGGTCGGCTATGCGACTCCCGCGCATTTCCATGATGTGATCACCACGTTGAAGAAGAATGTCTCCAACATCGATCAGGCGATTATCAGCACCCACTGTCATAACGACCTGGGACTCGCCGTCGCCAACAGTCTGGCCGCAGTCGAAGCCGGCGCGCGACAGATCGAATGCACGATCAACGGCCTGGGTGAACGGGCCGGTAACTGTGCTCTCGAAGAAGTCGTCATGGCCTTGAAAACCCGTGCCGACTACTATGGCGTGAATACGAACATCAATACAAAACGCCTCTACCCCATCAGCCATCTCGTCTCCACCGTCACCGGCATGGCTGTCCAGCGGAACAAAGCGATTGTGGGCAAGAACGCTTTCGCTCACGAAGCGGGAATCCACCAGCATGGCGTGCTGCAGGAACGGACCACCTACGAAATCATGTCTCCCGAAGACGTGGGTTATGTGGGAACGAACCTCGTGCTCGGCAAACACAGCGGCCGGCACGCTTTCCGGGATCGTGTTCAATCGCTGGGACATACCCTCGATGACGCGACGTTCGAACGGATCTTTAACGAGTTCATCACTCTGGCCGATAAGAAGAAAGAGATCTACGACTCAGACATTGTCGCCCTGATCGAAAACCAGGTCTCCGATGCACCGGAAAAATGGTCCATCGCCCGTTTCCATACCTCCGCCGGCACCGGTACCATCGCGACGGCGACGATTGAGCTCGCTGACGAAGACGGTAAAATCCACTGTGATGCCGCTACCGGCGACGGTCCTGTCGATGCCGTATTCCGTGCATTGGAACGCATTACTGGCATCTCGGCGGTACTGGAACAGTATCACGTCGGCAGTGTTTCCAGCGGTAAAGACGCACAGGGCGAGGTACGTGTCGAAGTTCGCATTAACGGCGAGATGTTTAACGGGCGCAGCGTCAGCACCGATATCATCGAGTCCAGTGCGAAAGCATACCTGCAGGCGATCAACAAAGCCGTTGGTCGTGGGGAAAACTGAAAACCGACCTGAATTCGAACTGAGTCAGTAATGACCATGCACGATCCTGAACCATCATCCCGTCGCATCAAAGGCAGAACGATTGTGATCAGCCTGTTGATCTTCGGGCTGGTGATGTCAGGATCTTTGTACGTGTTTCAGGCCATCAACACCTATCCCTTCGCCGAAACTCAGCAGGCGCTGGCTCAGAAGTTCCCGAAGTCCCGTCCCCGCGTTGAAGGGGGACGGCTCAAGGGAAAAGAGATCAACCCGCTCACCTTCCGGGTGACGCTCGCAGTCGACTTTAATCCCAATGAGAACCAGGGCCGCATCGACGAGCTGGCGGATCAGGTGCTGCTCGTCGCCCGTGAGCATCTTGACCTCAACGAGTATGAAGTCGCCGAACTGCACTTCTATCAGCCGATCCCGGAACAGCAGATTCTGATGCGGGATCTCGAAATCGATCTGGCCGACTGGCAGAAACAGCACTGACGCTTCCGTGAGACCAGCGCCCACACAACAGACAGGCCTGTCGAACTAACCGACACGCCTGTTTCCCGCAGAGTAATCGTTGTCCGTCACCGCTTACGAAAAACAGCCTGAATCCCGCTGAAAAACGCTTTTCCAAGATTCGCCACGAAATCCCGCGTATTGGCATGAACATTGCCAATACACTTTCTGCCTGCTAAGCATTTCCGTCGAGAAGCATGAGTCCTCTCATCCACTTTTCCGGGAACACGAAAATAATGGTTACCCTCCAGCCTGTGTGATGACGCCCGTCTTTATTGGCTGGAGGGTTAACCATTTATGGCCTGCTCCCTTGTGAGTATCCCCGTTCGCGCCGCTTCCCTTCCGAAAGATCCTGGCTCCGGCTATCATCGAACGTATCGTAAGTGACGAGGAAATTCCTGTTTCAACCTGAGCGGTCATGACTTCACTGCAACAGCAACTCCAGAACTCCAGAAGCTTCTGGCTGGTCATCAGCATCCTGCTGCTGTTTCAATTCTGTCTCGGCCTGTATTCAGCACAAAAGCTGAGTGTCACGCACGACGAATACTGGCATCTGCCGGTCGGCCTGCTCACCTGGAAAACGGGACGGACCGACTACGATCGGCTGAACCCGCCCCTGATTCGCAACTGGGCGACTCTCCCCCTGTTATTCACGTCGGCCCAAACCGGCGATCCGGAGCACTCCTCCGATCCTGCCGATTACGGAGACGCGTTTCTCAAGGCGAATCCGGAAGATTATCACCACTATTACGTCCTCGGACGCGTGATGATTCTCATTCTGGCGGTGGCTTCGGGACTGCTACTGGCAGTCTGGGCCCGCGAACTGTTCGGTCCCTCTGCGGCCTGTCTGGCGGTTTTTCTGTGGAGTATGAGCCCCAACGTTCTGGCGAATGCCGCTCTGGGAACGCAGGACCTGGCGATCGCGGGCTGCTTCCTGGCAACCTTGTATTGCGGTTGGAAATTCGCGTTAGCGGGATCGTGGAAGTGGGCGCTGATTACCGGCGCCGTACTGGGGCTGGCCCAAATCACGAAATATACGGCCATTCTGCTCGTGCCTCTGTTGATCATGCAGTGGTTCCTGCTGCGAGTCAAAAACCCGGAAATCAAGACGGAGACTCCCGCGAAGGTCATACTCGGACGCTGGGTTGCCTTGCTGCTCATGTGCGGTCTGATCATGAACGCCGGCTACCTGTTTCAGGGCAGCTTTCAGTCCGCCAGCACGTATCAGTTTCAGAGCTCGGAATTGAAAATTCTGAACCAGTTGCCTGCCCAGTTGCAGAGCCTCCCCCTGCCGCTGCCGCAGGATTACCTCCTCGGTTTTGACCTGCAGCGGCATATCATGCAGCAGTCACACCCCACGTTTCTGGATCTGGAATGGCGGCTTACCGGCTTTCGCAGCTATTACATTTTTACCCTGCTGTATAAACTTCCCCACGGTGTCCAGTTGCTGTTCCTTCTGTCAGCCTGGCAGTGGTTTCAACAACGGCGCACGCAGCTCATGTCTCCCCGGGTTCTGGGCATGCTGTTAAGCCCGGTTGTGCTGCTGGTCGGCATTGCCAGTCTGTCGAATAATCAGCTCGGTCTGCGGTACATCCTGCCGGTGATTCCCTTTCTGTTTCTGTTGATCGCCCCCCTGGGGGAACAGCTCGATCTGGAAAAAAGGAAGGCCCTGGCGCTGGCCGTGATCGTCGCCTGCGTGAGTCTCCCCTTCTCGCTCCGCTATGCACCGGATCACCTGGCATACTTCAACGAGTTCTCCGGCGGTCCCGAAAATGGCAGCTATCACCTCATCGATTCCAACATCGACTGGGGACAGGATTTCTATCGCCTCATAGCGTATCTGGAACAGCATCCGACAGACAATCTGGGACTGGCGTATTTCGGCACGATTCCCCCTTCCACTTTGGGAACTGCCTACCGGATCCCGCCGGAACTGCAGCCGCAACCAGGAACGTATGCGATCAGTGTCAGCCTGCTGCAGGGGCGCCCCTATTCGGTGCGTAAAGAGGATGGCAGCCGGCACAATCTCGGTACCGATGCCCTCGGCTATTTTCGCTTTTTTGAACCCAAACAACGGCTGGGATACTCAATCAACGTATATGAGCTGACACCCGAAGACGTTTACCGCTGGCAGAATGCAGTCAACCAGGCGCGCATGGGGCTCATGCCCTCCAATTAAACCGACTGTCTGCCGGAATGCTCAGTCAGAAAACGGAAGTACTGTTGAATCCGTGATTTCCAGTTCGTTGAGCAGTGTCTGGTACTGAGCACGCGTATTGATATTTCGCAGGCTCCGCAAACCCGGATCAAATTCCTGCAGTTCCGTCGTTTCCAGAAAGACTGAATCCACCTGCTCAACGAGGTCAATCGGGCGTCGTTTTCCCTGTGACAACAGTTGTTGAATCGTCTCGAGCAGCGAGACGCGATAGATGGCCGCCAGCGGGTGCAGGCGGTCTCCTTCGCGAACCATCGCCAGTTGGTTGTTTCCCAGTCGGGAGCAGAGGCGTTCGATCATTGCAGTCTCTATCAGAGGCGTATCACAGCCCGATATAAACACGGCTTCGCATTTCCCGTGCAATGCTTCAAGTCCCTGCCCAATCGCCGCGAGAGGCCCTTCCAGCGGCTCTCGATCGAAATAAACGGGGACATCGGCAGGCAGTGTCGGAAGCCGTTGATCGGGGGAGGCCATCACCGCTAGCGGACTGAGACAGGAGCCGATGATTCTCACCACGCGCTGCAGCATCACTTCCTGGCCCAGAGGCAGCAGGGCTTTAGGATAATTCATCCGCGAACTGGCACCACCACAGAGTACGATTCCGCCGACCTTCAATTCCGCGTTTGAGTTTGACATCTCAGCTCAAGTAATTTACAAACAAAAATGAAAGTCACAGTTTAACAACTTCTCCTCTCAAGAAGCGATCCGAAATCATGAGTGATCAGAATTCTGAACAGGAACCATGGTATCGCGATGGCCTGAATTTCACCTGTACACAATGTGGAAACTGTTGCACGGGTGCGCCGGGAGTGGTCTGGGTCGATGATGCAGAAATCAAAGCGATAGCAGACTTAACGGGAAAATCGACGGGAGAAATTATGTTAATGCATACTCGGCTTTACGCAGGTCGACGCACCTTAACGGAATATGCAAACGGGGATTGCACTTTCTTTGATCCCGAAAAACGTGGCTGCACAATTTATGAAGCACGTCCGGTGCAATGTCGCACCTGGCCTTTCTGGAATTCGAATCTGAAAGACAAAGCAAGTTGGGACTCTCTCTCTCCCGACTGCCCTGGTGCAGGTAAAGGTGCCTTCGTCAGCTTCGAAGAAATTCAAAAACGTTCTGAGCAAATCGACTTGTGAAACAGCAGCGCGTCGTAAGTCAGGTGAGAACTTTCCGTTTGTGCTGCGCACTGTTTTAATGATGACAGCGCTCTGACTTGAAATGCATTTCGATACCGTCAGAATCTCGATCGCCTGGTGAATTTCGATTTTATTTCGGTTCAATAAGTAACGGTTGAGCAAGACTTTGGAACGTCGAAAACGACTTGTTCTGCTCACAGAGGGCACTTTTTTTCATTTAACTTCGAAGTTTGTCAAAAAATCTTACAGTCTGGATATAGGGACTATAACGAAGTTACGAATCCTGGTTCCGGGGTTCTGAGCCGAAACCATCACTACCCCTATCCTGTTTATCAGATTACACTTAAGTCGGTTAACAGATCTCATTTTCCGTCGAAAACCCCTGCTCATGCGGTTTTGGCTTTTGACAGTTGAACAGTGTCACCCTGTCCAAGAACCAGTCGCGAAACCCCTGCACTGAAAGATCGGTCTTGACTTACTGTTCAATTGTGGGAAATAATCTATTGTGACACTAAGTCGTGTAACCCATTACAGTTGAGACGGCTCTCGAGTGCCCAGCGGAAGGGCGTAGCTGTCCGACGGCTTCTCAAAATTGGGAGAACCCAGTCGTGACGAAAAAAGAGATTGTCAAAGTGATTTCGGAAGAGATTGGTCTGACACAACTCAAGACAAAAGAGATTGTGCAAAAAACGTTCGATGCGATTGTCGATACACTCGTCACCGACAAACGAATTGAGCTCCGCAATTTTGGCGTTTTCGAAGTCAAAAAGCGGGCGGCCCGTAAAGCCAGAAATCCAAGAACAGGCGAACGCGTCGACGTGGAGGAGAAGTACGTCGTCACATTCAAGCCTGGTAAGGAAATGGAAAAACGTGTACGCGACCTGGAAGAAGAAGCAGCCAAGCTCAAAGCGGCCGCTGCCTCCCAACCACCGGTGAGCAGTCCACCTGCGGCAGCAGCACCTCCGCAGCAGACTCCTCCACCACCGTCGGCACCACCCAGTCCCGGTACGACACCAGGGTCCCCTCAAGTAGGAAGCTATAACAATTCCTACCCGTCGGGTACGCAGCATACACCTTAAGCCTTTTTCTTAAAGACCTTATTGTGGAAAGAACTGGTATGAGTTTTCTCATAACCGGTCTGATTTGATGGTACATCAACAGACCGGTTTTTTTATGCCTCTATCTACCTGATCTCACCTCTCTCACCTCCCGGTGAACGCTTACTACGTACCAGAGGCCCCTTTCAGCCCTCAGCAGCCCGATTACCAAAATAATTGGAATAATCCGCATTTTTTACCAAAGTCACCTGATCCGGTTGTCGATAAAACGATCTAGAGGAGAATAAAAGCGGTATTTATAATCATATCTCTCCACTCTCCTCCCTTCACATTTCAGCACTTTAACCCCTTCGATATCGGTTTGATGCCTTGATTTCAATGGATTGAATTAAGGGATCTCTGCCTGGGATCACTACCAGCAAATATGGCACGACCATATCATGGAGAAAAAAATGCGTAAGTTCCTTTTGGCCAGCATGTTAATTGCAGTATCGCTCACTCAGGTCGGATGTGTGGTTCCTATCTACTCATCTTCACGTGATGACCGTACTCGTCAATTAATCTTCCAGTCTGAAAGTATGCGGCACATCCCAAAGATCTGGGAACGTATCTGGGGACTGGATATGCCTGACGTGGCCACGCCATACCGAACACATGGTGGTGTCATTTAACGCATCCTCCCGGGGTCATTCCGCTTGCCCGGGCGCAAACGGATCCGTTGAACAGTTGACGCTTCAGACGATCATTGCAGCTGCCGTAATTCTCATTTCGGCAGCTGTTTCGCTTTTACCAGTTCGCTATTTACGCCTCGCTCTAACTGGTTCTCTCCCGTCGGTAACGCTAAGATGTGACTCAGCAGATCCTCGTTGATCTGCGTCTTGAGTGCCCTGGTAATACCAGTCGACTTTCATGCCCGGCGATTGACGGGGCACGCTCTATTTCAATCCAGACTTCAATAGATGAGACAGCCCCCGACTGTCCCGGATAACGACTCGATGAACGCCCCGACCCAAACGGATCTGTTATCAGTTACGCTGAACCGTCTCCAGCTCAAAAACCCGATCCTGGTCGCCTCTGGTACATTCGGGTATGCACGTGAAATGCAACCCTTCCTCGATTTCTCCCGACTGGGAGGCATCATTCCCAAAACTATCACGACGGAGCCGCGGATTGGAAATGCTCCCCCCCGCACCGTTGAAACGAGTGCCGGCCTGCTGAACTCAATCGGGCTGGATAACGACGGCATTGATCTCTTCCTCGAGAAACATCTCAACTACCTCGCATCGCTGGAAACCGCGCTGATTGTGAACATCGCCGGCCGCTCGATCGAGGAAATGGCCCGGATGGCAGAACGGCTGAACGCCTTTCCGGATCAGATCACGGCCCTGGAACTGAACATTTCCTGCCCCAATGTCAGTGGCGGCGTCGACTTCGGTACGCAGCCCGAGCTGACCGAGCAGATGCTCAAACAGGTAACCGAGAGCTGTGAGTTACCCGTGATTGCCAAGCTGACGCCCAACGTCACCAGCGTGGTCGACATTGCTCAGGCGGCGAAAGCAGGAGGCGCGGATGCGGTCTCACTGATCAACACCGTTCAGGGAACCGCCATCGACTGGCGTCGCCGCAAACCGATTCTGGGGGGCGTCTTCGGCGGACTGAGTGGCCCTGCCATCAAACCGGTGGCCCTACGCGTCGTCTGCCAGGTGGCCCGGGCCGTGGAGATTCCCATCATCGGCGTGGGTGGAATCTCTAATATCGACGATGTCATGGAGTTCATCGTCGCGGGTGCCTCTGCCGTCCAGATTGGAACCGCCAACTTCTACAATCCAGGGCTCGCGACTCAGCTGGTTACGGAACTGGAACAGAATCTGATCGCGGAAAACTGCTCACAGGTCAGCGAACTCGTGGGCACGCTGGTGTATCCATAGTCTTGGCACTGTCTCACACACCGTAGCCTGACCATCCACAATCGAATTTTAAAGCGACAAAGAGAATAAACTCATGCGAGTGTTATCGGGAATTCAACCCACGGGCCGCTTCCACTGGGGGAATTATTTCGGGGCCATCAAACAGTACATTGACCTGCAGGACAACGATCAGGCATTCTACTTCATTGCCGACCTGCACGCCCTGACGACCATTCGCGACGCCGAACAACTGAGACAGAACACCCTTGATGCAGCCCTGGACCTGCTGGCATTAGGACTGGATCCCAAACAGGCGACTCTGTTCCGCCAGTCGGACATTCCCGAAGTGACCAGCCTGACCTGGATTCTGATGACGATCACCCAGATGAGTCTGCTGGAAAAATGTCACGCCTACAAAGACAAAAAGGCCAAGGGAATCGCTGCGGACGCCGGGCTGTTTACTTACCCGGTGCTGATGGCTGCGGATATTCTGCTGTATGACAGCGACCTGGTTCCGGTGGGCCAGGATCAGATTCAGCACATCGAAGTCACCCGCGACCTGGCCCAGCGGTTCAACATGCTGTTTGGCGAAACCCTGACACTGCCGAACTCCCGCACGCTGGACACCTCGGCCAAAGTACCGGGTACGGACGGTGAGAAGATGTCCAAGAGTTACGGCAACGTGATTGAGATCTTCGAAACACCCAAGAAACAGCGCAAGAAAGTCATGTCAATCAAAACGGACTCCGCAGCCCTGGAAGATCCCAAAGATCCGGACAACTGTGCCGTGTTTGCCCTGTATCAGCTGTTTGCTGACGAAACTCAGCAGGCAGAGCTGGCAGCCCGCTATCGTGCCGGCGGCATGGGTTATGGTGAAGCCAAGCAGGCAGTCCACGATGCGGCTCTGGAATACTTCGGGGAAGCCCGGGAACGCCGCGAACAGCTGGCCGCCGATCTGGACACCGTCCACGATATTCTCGCGGAAGGGGCCCGGAAAGCGCGGGAAAAAGGGAAAGAAGTTCTGGAGCGGGTACAGTCTGCCTGCGGCCTGGGAACCAGTCACCTGTCGAAATGAAAAGAGTCGCATGTCGGATCCAACTTCAGAAGTACAATCTGAATCGCCGGGGTCCAGATCGGGCTTCCTTTCCTGGTTGATCATCGGCCTGATTTTGATGACAGCACTTTCGCTGCTGGCCGTCCATCTGCCCGAACGGCTCAAACTGATTCTGGTCTACGCTGTCGTCTATGGACTGGTGGCGGGCGCGATGCTCTCGACCCTCGCCGTGAAAACGGGACTGACCGTGACACGCGGGATTTTGCTGACGATCGTGATTCTGACCATCGCCGGACAGGGCCTGGTGCTCTATCTGTCTCATCAGCGATACCAGGCAGCGACTCTCCGACAGTTCAAACTGGATCAGACGACGCTGGTCATCGACCGGATGTTCGCGACGGGAGAACCTCCCGAAGATCCGCAGGCCCGTAAAGAGTATGACCAGGTCTTGGAACAGTTCCAGGCGGCGAAGAAGGAACGCCAGGAGAAGAAGGAGCATCTGCTCAAAATCTCCTCGTATCTCGAACATCGGATTTCCCCGGTGGCGCGACTGAATGCCCCCTGGCCCCTGCTCTTCTGGCTGGTGGAACTGACGCTGTGCTGTGTGGCTGCGGTCTGGGCCAGCCGTCAGGTCACCCAACCTGCAACACCTGACTCCGAACCAATAGAGACCGCTCAGACAGACCAGGAATCGACAGAGAGTTGAACCTCATCCCGCGTCGTGCTACTTTGATAGAAAGAAAACGACTGCCTTCCTGCGATCTGCTGTCCCCAACCTGACAAAGGTTCGACCCCATGCTCCCATTACGCTCGCGTATTCTGGCCCTCTTCCTGTTCGTTTTGAGTCTTGTCATGAATTCCGCTTCCGCAGCGGACTGGCCCCTGTGGCGACACGATCCCCAGCGTTCCGCTGAGACCGAACAATCGCTGCCTGAGAAACTGTTCATCCAATGGGTCCACAAGCTGCCGGCGCTTGAGCCCGCGTTCAATAATGAGCGACTGCAATTCGACGCAGGCTATGAACCGATCGTGAAAGATCAGCGGCTGTTTTACGGTTCCTCGCAAACGGATTCCGTCACCGCCATTGATGTAGCCACCGGTAAGGAACTCTGGCGTTTCACCACCGATGGCCCGGTTCGTCTGGCTCCGGTCGCCTGGCAGGATCTGGTGATTTTCGGTTCGGATGACGGCTGCGTTTATGCGGTGGCAGCTGAGACCGGTGCACTGCGGTGGAAATACCGGGCGGTTCCTTCCCAGCGACTCATTCTGGGTAACCGCCGCCTGATCTCCGTCTGGCCGGTTCGCGGTGGCCCGGTGGTCGAAGAGGATACACTCTACTTCGCCGCCGGTGTCTGGCCGTTTGAAGGTGTCTTCATCTATGCCCTGAATGCGGAAACGGGGGCAGTGAAATGGGTCAACGATCGGCTGGGTTACATTTACGGACAGCATCCCCACGCAGCGGAAGCCTTCGGTGGCATTACCCCCCAGGGTTACCTGGTCATCGCCGGGGAGGAACTGATTGTTCCCTGCGGCACCGCTTTTCCGGCACGGATCAATAAACAGACGGGCAAACTCATCGAGTTCGAACTGCCCAAACCGGGACGTACCCCGGGTGGCTGGTTCGCGGCTGCGGGCAAAGCAGCCCGACGGGGAGAGACGAAACTTCCGCAGACTCCAGCTGCTCAGCCGGAACTGCAGTTTGACCGGGATGTGAATTCTGCCCGGCACGAGAATGGACAGAATTATGGTCCGGACGGTAAACGGGGAATCCGCCAGCAGATTCAGACCGCGGACCGTAAGCTGACATACAAAAACGGAATTCCCGGCGTTCCAGGAGTGATCCACAGCCTGGTAGCAGCCGCGGATCGCCTGTTTGCGGTGACGGAAGAAGGGAGCATTTACTGTCTGGGGCCAGAAGAAACGACACCGGTCACCTATGAGTCTCCCCTGCTGTCAAAGCAAGCGAAGTCAGTCGGTCAAACGTCTCAGGCTCCGTTACCGGCAATGTTTGGAGACGCGCTGCAAGCCGGCGGTTATGTCTTCCTCGCAGGCGTTCCCGATGCGGAACTGCTCAACACGTTACTGACCCGGCATGACCTGCAGATCATTTGTCTGATCAATGATCCAGGCCAGCTTAAACAGCTGCGACAGTTATTTCACGAGCGGGGATATACCAGTTCCCAGCTGGCTTTTCTCCCGGGACCACTTGATAGGTTCAGCTACCCGGCTTATTTTGCACAGACAATAATCACAGCCGAACCCGTTTATGCCGGCATGAAATCGTATGCAGAACAGATTCGCCTGCTCTATCCGTCACTCAGACCCTATGGCGGCCGATTGCTGGTAAAGACGTCGGAGAGCGATCACGGTCGACTGGCGGCGGAGTTTAAGTCGCTCTCTCAAGTAAAAATTTCGCGTGTCGGTGAATACTCGGTCTTTGAAAAAGTGGGGGCCATTCCCGGCTCATCGAATTACACGGGTGGCTGGTCGAGCCCTGACGAACTGGTTAAGGCGCCGGTGGGCGTGCTCTGGTATGACGACAGTGTCGGCAATTTCAAACGGGCACCGCAGCCGCTGTTCGTGGATGGGGTGATGATCTCGCATTCAAAATTCTGGCAGGGATACCCGGCGGGAATCCGGCCCCCCTACAAATTACTCAACCCCCAGTTTTCCGATGTCTACACGGGCCGCAAACTGAATGCGACACAGGCAGAAGTTCTGACGACTGAGCTGCCTACACTCAACCAGGAAGAGAAGCAGCCGAACCAGTATCGGCCACCTTATCAGACGAACGCCTGGAGTCCCCCGCCCCCGGTGATTGGCGAGCGGACGAATCCACTGAATGGCAAAACCGAACCGCGGGCTTTCCCCAAAAGTTACGGTTGCGACGGCGGCGTTGATTACAGCTACGTCTATACGATGCGTTCCGGGACCGCCGCTTTTTACGATAAGCGGGTGGAGAGCGGTACGATTCACATCAGCGGCCCCCGCTCGGGCTGTACGAACAGCATTGTGCCTGCGAATGGTCTGCTTAACGTCCCCTATTACTTCCAGGGTTGTACCTGCAGCTATCCACTTCCCGTTGGTCTGTCGCTGATCTCCCTGCCTGAGACGCACGAGCAGTGGATGGTCTGGGGGAAAGGTCAGGCGCAGGACATTCAGAGGGTCGGGCTCAACTTCGGTGCCCCCGGCGACCGGATGACCGACAAGGGCACACTCTGGCTGGATACGCCCAGCGTGGGAGGACCTTCGCCGGAACTCAAGCTTGAGATGCAACCTGGGAGTGTCAAACCCTTCTACGAGCACTCCCTCTGGATCGAGGGTGGTCAGGGCTGGCCCTGGGTGGGTGCCTCCGGAATTACGGGTGTGGAACGGATCACTTTAAATGATCTGGAGCCGGGCGAATACACGCTGCGACTTTATTTCAGGGATCCGGAATTCGCGGTTGCTGGAAAGCGGGTCTTCTCGGTTCAACTCAATGGGCAGCCGCTGATCCAGAACCTCGACATCGCCGGGGAAACCGGATCGCGACAACGAATCCTGGTACGGGAATTCAAAGATGTTTCGCTGACCGAGTCTGCCCGACTGGACTTCACGACTCAGACGGGAGCAGCCCTGATCTGCGGTGTGGAACTGGTGCGGCAGGGGCTCCCCCTGGATGAGATTGTCACCCTGCCCGAACAGAAACAGGAACTGCTGACGAAATAGTTTTCAACGTCTGTTAATAATCACGGAACGGTCCCCGGGGGTCGGCTTCGGCCATCTCTTTTTTCCAGTTGGCAAAGCGGGCTTGCATCTGTTTGAGTTTCTCGGGATGCGTCTGGGAGAGATCGTGCTTTTCACCGACATCTGTGGAAAGATCAAACAGGCCGTTCCCTTTTTCGGATTCAACCCACTTCCAGTTTCCGACGCGAGCCGCCTTGTCGGCGCGACGTTGCCAGAACATTTCTGAGCGAGGTGAATCGGCCTGGCCCATCAGCGTAGGCAGCATATCGTATCCATCGATGACGACCTCTTGTGGCTGGGGAATACCTGCCTCTTTGAGGAACGTCGGGACGAGTTCTAACGATGTGAGCAGACCTTCATTGACCGTTCCCGGCTTGATTTTTTTCGGATAACGGATCAGGCAGGGGACGCGAATACCCCCTTCGAACATCATTCCCTTCTTGCCTTTCAGGGGACTGTTATCGGCACCACCGCCGCCCCCGTTGTCGGAGAAGAAGACCACGATCGTGTTGTCGGCGATTTTGTATTCATCGAGCAGATCCAGCACTTCGCCGATGGCGGCGTCCATGCAGGTGATGGAAGCGACGTACTCCAGACGACGCTTGTCAGCCGAGGGTTTCTGGTGAATGACGGGGCCTTTGGCGGTTTCCCGGAATTCGTAACGGCCGGTTTTTTTCTTTGTGTCGAAGTCATCCTTCAGCTCGGGATACATGGCTTTATATTTTTTCGGTGCCTGGGCAACACCACGAATGCGAGGATCGAGGTTTGAGGCACTGTGGGGCGCGTTAAAAGGGAGGTAAAGAAAGAACGGTTTATCGTGATTCTCTTTCACGAACCGCACTGCTTCCCGCTGGAAGAGATATGTGCAATAAGTGCCCTTGTCTGCTTCGGTGGGCTGGTTATTGCGATACATGGAAGGCACGCCGTAGCGTTCGTGCGTGAAGTAATCGATGCCGGTGTTGGTGAAGCCGTAAAAGTCATCGAAGCCGCGGGCGAGCGGCAGGAAGCGACGATGCACGCCCAGATCCCACTTTCCATAGATGCCACTCACATAACCGGCCGGCTTCAGCAGGGCGGGCAAGAGCTGTTCGCGGACATCCATCCCGCCGATGCGTTCGAAGGTAACGTCATACTCGGACGGTTTGTACTTGTGGCCGTAATCGGGGGCCTCGTTGCGGATCATGTCATAGATCCCGTTGCGCTGCGGATAGCGTCCGGTGAGCAGACTGCCTCGACTGGGGGTGCATGCCGGCCAGGTCACATAGAAATTGGTCAGCTTGACACCTTCCTCTGCCAGGCGATCGAGGTTGGGGGCGATGACCTGCTGGCTGCCGAAACTTTTCAAGTCGTGATAGCCCTGGTCATCGCTGACAATCATGATGATGTTCGGCGGTGTGTCTGCGGCCTCTAACGAAGTGATGTGCGGCGTTCCGATCAGACAGAGCAGGAGGACAAGAGCAGATAATTTCAGCACACGGGCTGTGAGCGGATGAGGAGCCATAGGTGGTTTTCACTTTACATCTAACGTTCGAGGTTCATAGCATGGGAGTAACCCGTTCAGGATAACAGATGCGCCCGGGAAAACTCAAACCCCTGAAACAGGAATCAAGACGATGAACGTGCGCTGCTACTCGATTGTTTTATTGCTACTGTCCCTCCTGCTGACAGGAACGGCCCGCGTCGCAAGTGCGGACAAGCCTGCTTTTGTTCCGACCAGCTACCAGCTCTACTACGGGAGTGAGCCCCGCCTGTTGAAACAGATGCGGGACCGGATTCAGCCGGGCCGGGTGATCGTGATTGAAATGCGTGGTCTGCAACCGGAACAGGTTTCCGACCTCGTGAATTTCGCGCACCAGAAGCAGGCGAAAGTCATCGCTTACCTGAGTATTGGCGAATTGGGACAACTGGAAAAAGCAAACTTTGAGAACTATCTCAAACGGTCTCCCAACGGGTATCCTCTCAGCGAAATCGTGTTCGGCAAAAACCAGACGTTTGAGTCGTGGTATGTCGATGTGAGCTATGGCGAGTGGAGGGGCTTTCTGATGGAGCGGATTAAGCGGATGTATGCCCAGAAGATTGATGGTCTGTTTCTGGACACTGTCGACACCGCCGACCTGTACTTCAACAGAAAGGAATGGTCGATACCGCGTCGCGCCAAGAGCGTGGCAGCGATGATCGGCCTGATTCGCGATATTAAGCGATTCGATCCTGAGAAGTTTATCATGCAGAATCGGGGCTTGAACCTGATTGGGAAAACGGCGATTGTGGGCGATAAGAGCCAGATCGTCGTGCTGACTCTGGACCTGGCGCACCAGCATGCGGGCAATCCGGACGGCCTGCTCTGGGAGTCGGCCTTCGCGCATACAGGTGACTGGATTGAAAGCAAAGAGCGGGAGATGATCCGCATTCAGAAGAACGGATTCACGACGGTCTTCACGCTGGGATACAGCGATACCAGCGTGAGCGAAGACACTTTTTTCCGTAAGAGTCAAGCAGACGGATTCATTCCCGGCTGGGCCAGTTCCACGACGAAACTGCACCTGGAGCTGACACAACAACCGCCGGGCAAGTGAACCGGTTCAGATCATGAAGTCGGTTTCGCGTCCCAGGATGCGGTCGACCAGATCCTGAGGCAGCTCGATCGAAGGGGCGTGCTTACCGGCGACGTCAGTGGGATTGATGCCGCAGTACTGCGACCAGGGTCCGAGATGCCGCCAGCGTCCGGCTCGATTCGGTTCGCTTTCCATCACGGGGGTGGTGCAGCGATTACAGCCGATGGTCGGGTAGCCCTGCTGATGCAGCGGATTGGTGATGACCTGGTTATCTTTGAGGTACGCCTGGAACTCGTCCTTGGTCAGGCTGGCCAGGATATTCACCCGCAGGCAGTTCATGGCGGGGTCAATCGCCAGGATAGGTACATTGGCGCGTTGACCGCCGTCGGCCCGGCGGAGACTGCCGATGAGGGCATCGTACTGATCGGCCACCTGAATGAGTGGTTCCGTCTTCCGCAGATCGCAGCACTTTTCCTGACCTTCGACCGACAGATACAGAACGCCCAGTTCTTCGGTCTGCTCCTGCATCGTTTTGGCCGGCATCAGCGTGACGATGTTCAGGTTATACTCTTCAATCAGGCGGTCCCGGGTATCCAGGGTCTCCTGAAACAGCACGCCGGTATCGACGAACAGAATCGGGATATCCGCCTTTATTTGGCTCAGCATGTGGGCCACTACACAACCTGCACGCTGCATCGATGATAAAGCTGCCAGTCGTGTGCCAAACATTTCCTGCGCCCAATGAATCAGCTCCAGGGGAGTTCGTTCTTCAAACGACTCGTTGAGATCTGATAAATCAGCCTGAGTCAGACGTGCCATTCAAGTATTCCTGCTGCGTTTTTCACGTACTGACGCGAAAAGGCAGATAAGCGATGCCAGTATAAAGTCCTGAAATAAGGGAAAAACCGCCTGTGAGCGGACAATTTCAGGAATTGTAGCGAACAGTCAGAAATACCTCAATGCGCTCCTGGACGGCTGCCCGCCAAACAGGGCGATTTTTCCCTGTTTGGCGGCAAAACCGCGTTAGACAGTCAGAAAATCAGGCCAGCAGGCGTTCCCGCTCGGGAATCCGGTGATTCTCCAGTTGGAAGAATTCCTCTTTGTTCAAATCGGCGATGCTGTCGACTACCAGATCGGGCTGATACGCATACTGGCTCAGGTCCGAGAGGGCTGTTCCGCCAGAAAGGACCAGCACGGAACGATAGCCCATTTCGACGCCCCCCAGAATGTCGGTCTCCATTGTGTCACCGATCATGGTTGTCTGAGCGGAGGAGATCCCCAGTTCCTGACGGGCACTCCGCATCATGACGGGGCTGGGCTTACCCACGCTGAAGGCCTTCTTCTTGGTGGCTGCTTCCAGCATGGCGACGATTGCCCCGCAACCGGGACGCAGGCCATTCTGGGTCGGGCAGTTGGGATCCATATTGGTGGCGATCAGCTTGGCACCGTTTTCGATCATGCGGACGGCGGCTTCAATCATTTCAAAGTTGACCATGCGACCTTCGCCCACGACGACATAGTCGGGATCGTGATCGACGATCGAGTACCCGTTGCGATGCAATGCATGTAACAGGCCACCTTCGCCGATGACGAAGGCGGTTCCGTGGGGTTTACTTTGCGCCAGGAACCGTGCGGTGGCCATGGCACAGGTAAAGATATGCTCTTCGCCGACGGTAATTCCCATCCGGCCGAGTTTGGTAACGACGTCGCGGCGGGTCCGCTGGCTGTTATTGGTCAGGAAAATGAACGGCAGATCGCGCTTCTTGAGTTCATTGATAAAATCGGTGGCACCGGGGATCAGCTCGGTCCCTCTGTAAACTACACCATCCATGTCAATCAAATATCCTGGTAACATTGTGTTCGGTCCTTGAATTTAGAACTTGAGTGAGTCAAATCTCACGTGGGAAATCTTCAGATGCCGGGCGCGCGCTCACTGAAAAACGTCAGTGTGTGAATCGGGTCTTGGGGAAAGCTCTGTGAATTTACAGAACTAATTGAGTTCTATTTTTCGACTCCAATTTGACCATCAGAACAATTCATCTATGTGGCATCTGCTGAAGAGTAGTAGCGCATTTCGTAACAAACATGATTGATGGACTTCGCAATTGCCGTGCCGCTCGAGAGGGCCCCTCGATTCCCGACCTGCAGACCCATTGCCATAACCCCTTGTGAGACAACATCTTTTTCAGCTGCGCCTTTCAGAGGATTGATTAGAAAACCGCTGAATCTTTACTAGGAACTCACACAGACCGCGGACGAGCCACTTAGCAATTAAGCGGGTCTGCACAGGAAATAGACAGTACGGGTGTGATCACAAAGCGTCGTCCGCTGATGAAAGAGTGGCTGCCATTAACAAAAAACCCCGATCAACTTCGTAAAGCCAATCGGGGTGTCGCAACGAATCATTTTCTTAAGGAGATTTTCACTCCAGCCGGTTATTCAGATTTGGAAATATCCTGAATCTCAATCCGGCGGGGCTGCATCTCGGCTTTCTTATCCATGACCACAGTCAGGACACCTGCATCGAGGGTCGCGGAAACAGAGGCCGGATCAACCCATTCCGGCAGGCGAACCAGCCGTTTGAATTTGCCGAAGCTCCGTTCGTTGTGGAGATGCTCCCGGTTTTCGGCCGACTTGCGTTCGCCGGTAAGAACCAGGTTTCCATCCTGAATATCCAGAGACAGATCTTCTTTAGTCATACCGGGAACATCCAGGGCGACATGGAATTTGCTGTCTTCTTCCCAGACGGAAAGCGGCGAATAAGCGCCTTCGAAGCCGTTAAATGACTTGCCGAAGAACTGGGTGAAGGCATCATCCAGATCGGAACGCAGGTTAGCAGAAAAAGGAAATCCGAGTTTGTGATTGCGTGTGCTTAACATGGCATTGCTCCTTATCAAATAAGAAACGAAATTGTATTAACAGTAATCCCTGACAGGTGGGACTGACCAGCTGATTGACAGTTCCCCAATATGCATCCAGCATGCCAATTAGTCATACAGAACAACATATTTCACCACAATTCATTTATTACCATACACTTACAATCATAAATTTTTCCATAAGAACTAAAATAGATTTACAGAAACACACACAAACCATGCCATTACGGCACCACCGACACCACCGAAGCACATGTCATTATGGCACCTCTGTGTCTCAGCGCATAAAAAACTCGCAGCAAACCCGGGGGCCTGCTGCGAGAATATTACCGATTTCGGTACTCTGAACGAAACGCTTACGCGTTGTAGTAGAGATCGAACTCATAAGGATGAGGGCGTAAACGAATCGGATCCAACTCTTCAGTCCGCTTGTACTTGATGAAGGAGTTGATCAGGTCTTCACTGAAGACGTCGCCAGCTGTCAGGAACTCGTGATCTTCTTCGAGAGCGATCAGAGCTTCGTCCAGGTTCTTGGGAGCGACGTTGGTTTCAGCCAGCTCTTCCGGAGTCATGTCGTAGATGTCACGATCGAGGGGTTCACCCGGATCGATCTTGTTCTGCACGCCGTCGATCATCGCCATCATCAGAGCGGTGAAGCTCAGGTAACCGTTGGCGGTCGGATCGGGGCAACGGAACTCAACACGCTTTGCCTTCGGGCTGCCGGAGTACATCGGGATACGGCAGGAAGCAGAACGGTTCCGCTGGCTCATGGCCAGAGTCACGGGTGCCTCGAAGCCAGGCACCAGACGGTGGAAGCTGTTGGCAGTCGGGTTGGAGAGCGCGATCAGAGCACGGCCGTGCTTGATGATCCCGCCGATAGCGTGAATCGCGAATTCACTCAGTCCGGCATAGCCATCACCGTACATGAGGGTGTTGCCATCTTTCCAGAGTGAAATGTGAGTGTGCATCCCAGAACCGTTATCGTCGAAGACCGGTTTCGGCATGAAGGTCACGGTTTTTCCGTTCCGCTTGGCGACGTTCTTGATGATGTACTTGTACCACATGAACTGGTCAGCCATCTGCAGCAGCGGTGAGAATTCCATGTCGATTTCACACTGACCGGCGGTTGCCACTTCGTGGTGGTGGGCTTCGACAACGATGCCGACCTTCTGCAGTTCTTCAACCATTTCGGCACGCAGGTCGCCGTAGGTATCTGTGGGAGCTACGGGGAAGTAACCGCCTTTATAACCCACTTTGTGACCCAGGTTGCCTTCTTCAGAACGACCTGTGTTCCAGGCAGCTTCAGAAGAGTCGATTTCGTACATGGCTCCCCGCTGGTTAGAGAGGTAACGTACGTCGTCGAAGACGAAGAATTCGGGCTCGGGACCGATGAAGCAGGCATCGGCCAGGCCGGTCTGCTGCAGGTAAGCCAGACCTTTTTTGGCAACGCCACGGGGGTCTTTGTTGTAATCTTCTTTGGTAATCGGATCGACGATGTCAGCCAGAACGCTGACGGTCGGCTGCTTGAAGAAGGGATCCATTTTCACGGTAGCAGGATCGGGAACAGCCAGCATGTCTGAGCTGTCGATTGTCTGCCAGCCACGGATTGAAGAGCCGTCGAAACCGACGCCATCTTCAAAAGTACCTTCGTCCCAGGTGCTGAGGGGGTACGAGCAATGCTGCCAGGTACCAAAGATGTCGGTAAACTTTAAGTCTACCATCTTGGCGCCATTTTTTTCTGCGAAGGCAAAAAAGTCCTTGGGAGTCATCGTAAATTTGCTCCTCTAAAATTCTGAGTGATACCGCAGGTGAAGAGGTCCGCCTTACCCTGTCCTGCGTAAAACCGATCATTTCCAAAAAATAGTCCAAGCAAAGACGACAGTTCACAGAAAACACTGCGGACTGATCCAAAAGCTACTCAAGCAAAACCAGAACGATTCAGATCTTAGAACGCTTTTATCTTTACTCGTTTTCGCCGTGAGTCAGACGGTCTCCACTGCTCATCAACGGAGTGTCTGGCGACCCACTTTTTCGGGCTACTTCTTATCTTCCTGACATCAAAGTAGATCGGCTGGACAGATAGCGATTGCAGGAGCTCGCAACCATACCGAAACCCTCAGGCACAACTTGCGACCGGGTCTGATGTTGACGGAAACTTCAGTCGGCGCAGGTTGCCAGTTTGGGATTCACCTTAACGTATCAGGACCGAGAAATCTACTGTGTGGCACGACTTCTCTCGTGAAATCCGGCTTGCCTGCGAGAGAGCTTAAATCATGACAATCAAATAAAATCAACAGCCTGTAACGATTAGCCAGACAGGCGAAATACAGGCGTGCGGTGGTCCCGCAGAACAGCGGCATTCTAAAGGATCTTTAGATATTTGAGACGCCTGAAGATCGCCTAAACGGTCACCAGTGCTTTCATCTCGCGAACCGCCTGTTCCATGCCGACCAGCACCGCCCGCGAGACGATACTGTGACCGATATTCAGCTCACAGACATCGGGAATGGCGGCGATCTTTGAGACATTGCGATACGTCAATCCGTGCCCCATGTGCAGCTTCAGTCCCTGCGCGACGGTAAACTCGGAGGCTTTCACAATGACGTCATATTCTTTCTGCTGTTCGTCGGCCGAGGTCGCATCGGCGTAGCGGCCGGTGTGCAATTCGACAGCGTGTACTCCCACCTGTTTTGCAGCGGCGATCTGTTCGACATCGGGGTCGATGAACAGGCTGACTTCGATCCCCGCCTGTTGCAGCTGGTGTACACATTGCTCAACCCGCTCCAGATTGGCGACCACATCCAAGCCCCCTTCGGTCGTCAGCTCTTCCCGCTTTTCGGGGACCAGGGAAACCTGATCGGGGCGGACTTCCAGGGCGATCACCGTCATTTCTTCTTCCGCCGCCATCTCGAGGTTCAGTTTCACCTGAACTGTCTTTTTCATGGTATAGAGATCGTGATCCTGAATGTGCCGCCGATCCTCACGCAGGTGCAGTGTAATGCCATCCGCGCCTCCCAGTTCCGCCAGCACGGCCGCCCAGACGGGATCCGGTTCAAAGGTTAAACGAGCCTGACGGACGGTGGCGACGTGGTCAATGTTTACACCTAAAGCGGGCATTACATGCTTTCTGTTCAAATAAAGTCAGATTGGCGAGGTGGGGAAGAAACTCAACCCCCGGAACATTCCTTTGTTCGACAATCGAGGCCGGAGAAAAGTTCTCGGCGTTCACTCAAGAATCTCCCTTATCTTATTGCTTTTTCTTCTCAGTTCCAGAATCGGCCCGGCAGAAACTTCGGCAATCAGGTCAATTTCAAAGAAAATCCTGATCTTTTGTCGCATTCCTGTTTTGTTGACGAATCTCTTCTGGAAGCAGGCACTGTTTCCCGCTGACTGCAGACTTTCGTCCCTTCACAACAGGTCAGAACATATGTGGTTTCAAGAATACAAGCAGTTTTTTCCCCGCTGGCTCGTACAAATTATCGCTAATGCTACCCGGCGGTCCGTTCGAGCATCTCGCCGACGGTGGAGAGTGAGGTCTGCTCCGATCCCGGCGCAGACGGAGTTCCTGGAATCTCGGCAAATGCTGGCAGCCGATGATCTGACGGCACTGAGTGACGATTTTGAGGACGCAGCCACTCAATCGAACTGGCAGCGGTTATATCAGACGGAAGGCTGGGCCGGCGATCAGCTGCAAACCTGGGATGTGAACGGAACACAGTCGGGCCGGATGGTTATGATCCCGCACACCACCGTCTGGTACCAGGATTATCGCGGCCCCATGGTTTACAAGGAAATCACTGGCGATTTTGTGATCACGACGGAAGTGCATATTACCGACCGCGACGATGTGGGCGACAGCGACCTGGATGATGTTCCCAACGGATCGCAGTATTCACTCGGCGGCCTGATGATCCGCACACCACGCGACATTACTGATCCGGCAGTCGACTGGAGCCCGGGTTCGCATCAGAACGACGGGACCAATAACGGTGAAAACTATATCTTTCTTTCCCTGGGTTGGGGGAATGCCGGCAGTCAGTTCCAGATGGAGACCAAGACCACCCGCAACAGCAATTCATCACTCGTGCTGCAGAGCATGGGCAACAACGCGGTGATCCAGCTACAGATTGCCCGCATTGGCGACTCCGCTTACACGCTGTACCAGATTCCCGGCCAGGACTGGGTGTTAAACAGTCGCTATCATCGCCCCGATCTGCCTGAAACGCTGCAGGTGGGTATGGTGACTTACACCGACTGGACGAAGGCCAACGACTATGACCCGTTCTATCAGAATAACAACACTCTGCAGCCGGGCGGCTACGATCCGACACCTGCCGAAGCGTTTCAACCCGACCTGGTTGCCGGTTATGAATTCGTGCAGTTCGATCGCCCTGAGATCCCCGTCGCCTTACAGGGACTCGACCTGCGAACCCAGGCCAGCGATCTGGAAATGCTGTCGTTCCTGGGAGGCAATGTGAATGGGCCGGATCTGCCGACCGTGACGCTGGAAGCATCTGTATTGAGCGTTGAGGAACTCAGCAGCAGCCAGCTGGAATTCGTGTTCCAGCGGAGTGAAGCGCAGATCGATCAGCCATTGACGGTGGCATATCAGATCTCAGGCAGTGCCACACCGGGGCTGGACTTTCAAAGTCTGAGTGGGGAAATCACATTTGCTGCCGATGTAGCAACGGCTACGCTGGTGATTGACGTACTCGAGGATGCACTCGATGAACCGGATGAAAGCCTGGCCATCCAGTTGCTGGCTGGCAACGACTATCTGCTGGGAGAGACGACGTTTGCCAGTGGCACGATTGTGGATAACGATTACACGAATGTCGCGCCCGTGGCCAGTCCGATAACCAATCAGAGTCTGACGGAAGGGGACGGATTCAACCTGGATGTCAGTCCTTTTTTTACGGATGCCAACCTGTCGGACGGCGATCAAATTACGCTCACGGCAGCATTGTCAAACGGTGATCCGTTGCCGGGATGGTTGACCTTCAACGCGCTGACAAGTGTCTTCACGGGCGTCCCCGCGTTCGCTGATATTGGCAGTATCGAAATTGAAATCACCGCTGCCGATCTGGCGGGCCTCACCGACAGCGTACTCTTCCAGTTGACGGTCGCGCCGCTGCCGCGGACTCAGTTGCAGTTGCGTGTGGTGGAGTCAGCGACGTTGGTCGCCGCCAATGGTGAAAGCCTGGTACTGCCTGCACACACGGAAGACCTGCATGAATGGGAATCGTTTCAGGTTGAAGTCTGGGGACAGGTCAGTAACCTGACTGACATCGGCATAGTGTCGTTCACTTTTGATCTGACCTATGCGACGGCGTACACGACTGCGTCGGTCGTGGAATTCGGACCCGCGTTTACGCAGAATCAGTCGGCCCTGATCAATGATGCCAGCGGCCTGGTTCAGGGTGTCAGTGCCAGCACGCTGGCAATCGATGTGGGCGATCATCAGAGTGTGCTGCTCGCCCGGATTCATTTTACACCGACTGTCGCCGACCACGTTGACCTGGATTTTGGGTCGCAGTCCATTGGTCCTTTTGACTCAGGTCTGGCACTGGAAAATGTGTCTCTCGAACTGGTCGACCAGGCGCCGCATCAGCTGGAAAACAGTGACATACCCGCGACGCAGTTCTGGGCGGTGCCTTATGACGTTAACGATGACGGGGCTATCAATTTCCAGGATCTGGTTCTGTTCGCGACTGCCTACCAGCATGATGTCGCCGATTCGCCGCTGCCTTACACGTGGGCGGTGGACTTCAACCAGTCTGGCAGAGTCGATTTCCACGACCTGCTGGTCCTGGCGGCTAATTATGGTCGTCGAAAGCTGGAAGATCCGGAACTGTATTTTCCTGCCAGCTATCCTCACGCCTGGACTGTGGCTCCGCTGGTCAGTTCCTTCAACACGGTTGAGACGCAACCAGCAGTTCCACAACATTCATTTTCTACAGAAGTCACACTGGATGCTACCGGATCGCAGGGAGAAGAACCATTCGACTCAAAAGTTGAATCCCAGGAACAGCCCCCCCTTCCCGTTCAGACGGTTGAGGAACCAACGCCGTCTGCACTGCCGACAATGACTGCCCCGCTGCAGTGGGAGGCTGCTACTGCTCAGAGTCTTTCAGCGTTCACTGCTGCAGACATTGATCCGTCATTCATACATGACCGCGGACTCACTCCAATTCTGGATCAGCAAAACAGGGAATTCGAAATGAGGGGAGCGGGTGCCTGGCAGTCCGTCCCTGGTTTCCCTGCGCCGTTGAGGGAAACAGAAGTGCAACAAGGTGCAGGGGAACTGCAGGAGATCGACGTGTATTTCAGTTCGCCTTTCGCTGATGATCTTCTGTCATGGGGATGAGCCCTGCCTGCTCGTCGGGACGCGGGGCACCGAGATATTCGGTGTCTCCGAGTTCTGCCAGTTTCCACATCATGAGCGTGGTCACTTCTTCGAGGATCTCCTTCGTATGCTTGAGGTCGTAGTACGCGGACAGATCGATTGGTTCGCCGTAAGTGATTGACGTCTCTGCGGGAGAATAAAAGGGTTCCACCATGTTTTTACCGCCGGGTGAATTGTTGATATACACCGGGTAGACGGGCGCCTGGGAACGGAGCGCCAGGAAAGCGATGCCGGAATTCGCATGTTTAATCGACCGCCCTTCCTGAATGCCTCCTTCGGGAAAGACTCCAATCAGATCACCCTGTTTGAGTTTGCGCAAGGCCTCCCGAACGGGAGCCACATCCTTCCCATTGCGTTCTACAGGAATCGAATGCATGGCACGCGAGATCCAGCCGACCAGACCTGGTCGCTCGTAGTACTCCCTCGCCATCAGGAAACTGATGCAGCGCATTTTTTTCTGTGGATTCCCCAGGTGCGAATTGTACCAGAGAATGATCGGATCAGCGGGGCTGCGATGATTGGCAATGATGATGCCTGCGGAATCGCCGGGAAAGGGGCAGCGCTGATTGCGTTTAATCTTCCAGAGCCCGGGCGCATACACGCGGGTAATCGAGAACAGAATCCAGGCACGCCAGCCGTCGGGCAGTTTTACCGCCTGGTAGACGACCACTGCCAGGAGAATCAACAGATAAATGACCAGTGTCAGAACACCGGCTGCTTCAGCGCTCATTGCGAATCAGAATAATAAAAGTGTGCGGGAAGTTCAGATACCTTATCAGGTTTGAGGAGCCTGATTATACAGTGAACAAAATCGGCAAAGCAACAATAATGCAGTCAGAGTGGCATCAGCGAAGCCGTGTTCATCAAAGATCAACCGACAACGGGGAATAAAATATTGACGTCAGAGCGGAATCAAGACTTCAACTACACTTCGATGGCGGCTACGATGGCGTTGCTCAAGCGGGCCAGGTACCGGCCGTGTGGTTCCTGGGGTTCGGTCGTCAGGATGATGGCGGCGGCATCGAGTTGAGGATCGATCCAGAGGACTGTTCCCGTTGCGCCGCCGTGTCCATATGCCTGGTCAGAGAGGAGATCGCCGTAGTAATCGCTTTTGACCCGGGTGACGATCTGCCAGCCCAGTCCCCAGCCTTTCCCCTGGCGGGCGGTTTCCGAGAGGCCGGGGATTTCAGGCAGCTGGTCACGGGTTGCCTGGCGGATCGTCTGCGCGGAGAAGAGACGCTGATCCAGAACCAGTCCTTGCTGCTGGAGCATGCCGACCAGCTTTCCCAGGTCTGTGGGGGTAGTGAAGAGTCCGCCCCAGGGAGCACCAAAGCCGCGCCAGTAGGGACTGTTCCAGTCCCAGTGAGGTTCCACATTCAATTCCGGCGGCACATGGATTTCGACGAGGCGCTCCAGGCGAGTCGCGCCTCCTTCAGACCATTCCGGTGGAACGCCCAGGGATGTGTCATGCATCTCCAGCGGCTGGAAGAGTTCGTCCCGCAGATACTGGGGAGCCGACTTGCCTGTGATGCGCTGGATCAGTTCGCCGAGAATCGCGATGCCGGTGCTTTGATACTGCACGATCCGGCCGGGTGGTTCATCGGGCGTCAGTTCACAGATCTGTCTGACGAATTCGGACAGCGGGGCCTGGGCTGCCCTCAGTTCCCGGTTATTGGGCAACATGTCGGGCAGACCTGAAGTGTGTGTCATCAGATGTCGGATCGTAATTCCGTGTTTGCCGGCACAACCGAATTCCGGGATGTATTGTTTCACGCGGTCGTTGAGCAGCAGTTCCCCCTGTTCGAGCAGTTTGAGCACGCCGAGCACGACGATGGGTTTGGTGATGGAGGCCACCAGGAAGATCGCATCGTCACGCAGGGTGCCGTTGTCATCTTTGACAGACTGACGCCCCTGGCGATAGTGGCACGTGGTTTCACCGGTGATGACCTGTAAGGCGATCGCGGGAACCTGACCGGATTCACAATACTGGTCGACGAGTTGTTCGACGGTCTGCCAACGTGCGGGATGAATGCGGGACATCTGGATTTTATTTCCTGCTGTATGGGTTGGTGCGGGAGTGTGTCCGAACGGAGTTCGGGAGACTCACTATGCCTACTATATCCGGTTAATTGCGAATTGTCCCTCATAAAGGGAGTTCGTGTGGTTGTGCATCATGTGTTCGGTTTTCAGGTCGCGTGGTGGGTGGCGATTTGTAAGATTGTTGGGGCAACTGCTCCGGGTAACCCGATCAGATGGTGGCCATCAGATTCGGAACTGGATTCAGCATCGTCAGGCGGGAGGACACATGGGTCCTCCCCTACTTTTTGTGAGTGGATAAATAATGATACCTGATTCTATTACTCGTCAGCACTGATTACCGGCGGTTCGTGCCTTGCCGATCAGTTTTATTGAGGACTGTTATGCTTGGATTGTATTTTGAGAATGGGCGTCGCTGGGTCAAGCGGAGATTGTGCTATGGGGGAACACTGAAATCGTGTGAGTTGCTGATGAATGTGCTGCGAAATGCTCTGAAGTTGCTCCGAAATGAGTTGAAATTTTACGAGACATGGGGAACCGGTGCTTTTTATTCCAGTGCAGATGAGGTGAAAATCGACGGCGATTCAGGTGCTGTTGTGTTATTAGTGCGTTGTGTTCCGGTGCACGCATCGTCCGCCTCGCGCGCGAAGCACAATTGCACAAGAATACGATTCGGGGAGCGTCGATCAAGTCCAGTCTGTTCAGTCGCGTGCAGGTGATTTTCAGGGAAGCAGATCAACAGGTGGGTATGTATGTGTCGTCGGTGTTACGGAAGGGACGTTTCGCGTCAGCAGTGATGGGGAAAAGAAAAAAGCGAAGGCCAACCGGAGTTGACCTTCGCTGATGACTTCGAATGGTAGAAAAATCAGTAAGGGATTTCGACATCATGCAGATGCATGAACTGGTTCAGCCTGGTGATTTCCAGGACCTCACGGATATCTTCCGAGGGGTTATACAAATGGATGTCGATGTTGAGATCTCGCATGGAAGCCAGCAGCCCGAGCATGCCGCTCGGAATCAATGTGACGCCGGTGAGGTCGAGAGCCAGTGTTTCACACTGATTTTCTTTGACCAGTTCCAGCAATTCATCTCGAATATCTTTGACGCTGAACGTATCAAGGATATCCTTCCCGCCAAACCCTGCCACACAAAGTGGACCGGAATGGTAAACCTGGAGTATGCCTCCCTGTTGGACCGTCATCTTGTACTCATCCTTATGAAAGGGACAGGAAACGCAGCAGAAGAAAAAAATATAAGTAAGAGAACAACAATGTCCCGCGTACTGCTTCGCGTTTCAGATGCTTGACGCAAGCATACTCTGGCAATTCATGTGCCAATCGTTGGGGACCGGAATACTGGAGACGTGAACGAATCAGCGCTTAAAGAGCGGTGCTCATAAGCCTAATAATAATAGTATCTTACAGTAGACCCACCCACTTATTTAAAGTAACTGTTAAATTAAGGAGTCGCAAAAGAGTGCAGTAAAATACCTCACCCTGTAGTAATTTGAAACACAGGGTCGTTGACACTCTGCCCGTGGTGGGCGCACGCTTTGCCCTGATAAGCGGCAGCAGAGGGTTGGCGCTGAAACCAAAGAAAAAGCCCGCTCGACAGATTGCCAAGCGGGCTTTGGATTCGCGGGAATCCACTAAGGGTATTGTTAGCGGTTCGGGTTTAGCGAACCCGAGCCTTGAAGGTGACGACACCTCCGGTGTGTCCTTTGACGGTTTCATCGACTTCGAAGGTCAGGATCAGGCTGCCTTCCTGATTGTCTTCGACGATGAGCCGGCCTGCTCTGTCTGAGGTGGCACTGTCTTCGATGTATTCCAGACGCGGTGTCAGGTTGTCGACGATCTTGATGCCTTCGACATCGAAGTCACCCACGTTTTCATATTTGATGGTAAACAGGATCTCGTCACCCGGCTTGGCATTTTTCTTGTCAGCCATTTTGACGAGCTGCAGATTGCCTTCGGTTTTACGTTTGTCTTCGATGCCGACGTATTCTTCCGGTTTGACGGCACTCTTTGAAGAGTGAGCCGACTGGGAGCGAATCGCGATGACAGGGAACTGAGCTCGCGACCAGATGGCTGCGGCCTGAACCTGGTAAGCGATGCGTGCCTCGTCCGACTGTTCGAACTGTCCGGTGGTTTCGGTGCCGGTATCCTGGTAGAGGTTGGTCAGCTTAGTATGACCGCCCAGGAGGGCCGTTTGTCCCACAGCACCCTGCTGTTGTTCAGTTTCGACGCCACTGGCGCGGGAACGCATGCGGATGCCTTCGAGCTGCTCACGCTGTTTGTGTTGTGAGATCACAGTCCGAGCATCGATGCCGACACCTTTAACGGTATCTTCCGTGGTGGCCAGAGCATCGATTGATGTTCCGGACAGAGGAGTGCTGGCGGTGCGAATCGCAGCGAAACGGGGTGCGTAGACCGCGACCCGGTTTGATTTCTTGACTTCGTGATTGCCTTTGTGGGTCTGGTATTCCACGATGGTATCTTCGGTATCCAGTCCCAGGCGGCTGTAGTCGTCATAATGGACGGGGTTTTCGCGATCACCGCCGTCGAACAGATATTCGTCGGGGTACATTCTGACCATTTCAGGATCGCTGCCGGCGGGCAGTGTATAATCTCGCTGAACCGCAGGCGAAAACTCGCAGTATGCAGGACGTGGAGGACAGGCAGCCGGCATCGGTTGTTGATAAGCGACCTGTTGAATCGGTGAGGCAGCTGCAGGCTGTTTCGCTGGCGCGGAAAGACGCGCCGCTCCGACATTGGCATCAAAGTCGGCATGCTGAATAGCAGGAGGCTGCTGATCGATGGGTGAAGCGGTCTGTTTGCCCCAGGGAAGTGATCCTGTGACAGGAGACAGACTGGAACATCCGCTACTGACACTCAGCAGTATCATCGCAGCCGCAGAGCAGACACGCTGCACTCGCGATGCTCCTCTCAATTTTCGGTACGACAGATTCAACACGGGATTTCCTTCACTTACACCATTCTCAGTTCTGGTCAGCCGGAGCCTGTAATTCGACTACAGGAGCACCACCATAAAACGCGGGATCTTCGCCACGCGTTGAAGGCAGTCGGCCGCCAATTCGTAAGATCAACATCGGACGCCCTAACAGATCGGCTTCGGCGATCAGATTCTTCTGCGCTGAGATCGATTGTGTCGGCTGTTTCTGATAAGTCGCTGGAACCGCAGTCTGGGGACGTTCCAGGTACACAACCTTGGAAACCATTCTGCCAGACATGACCAGTTCGATATCTTCTTCGGTAATGCTCACCGGCACGGGATACTGTTCTGCCAGTCCCGCTGGTGGATGCAGGCGATCGATGAGTTCAATCGTCGGATACAGCTCGACACCCGGAAATTCAGGCATGTCGCTGATTTTGACGCGATAGACATAACCGACGGCAAAGCCAATCGGAGCAGGTGATGCTTTCCGAATCGTCTGCTCGGGACCATTCACATAGAAAGTGACGGTTCCCTTGGAGGGCAGCGAAACCCGCATCGGCTGAATATAGCCTTCCTGAACCTGACCGGAGAGAGCGGCCCACTGTCCGGCAACTCCCGGAGGTGTGCGCTGATTGAGGGGATGGTAGAACCGGTTCCCCACATTGTATTGCCGTCCGCCAACCATCTGCTGCGACCAGGCGGTCTGCAGATCCATGACAAAAACGATCATGGTCATTAACAGCATGGCTAATAAGCGTGATCGGTTTTGTCGAATGAAACTTGTCATAACAGAAATTTTCTACAATCAGTTGTCCGAAAGGATGACAGGAGAAAAATCAAGACGGTTGCGAAGCAGGAGAGGATACAGGTAGAGCAGAAGTGCAATCGAAAAGACAAGGGGCAGCACTCCCTGCAGGCGACAGGGAGTGCTGCGTGGGTCCTGAGTCTTTTAATATCCCGGGCCGGGAGCCATCGTACGAGGATACGATACCTGGCCTGGAGAGTGTACCGGATGACTTTCTGAGTACTGGATGTACTTGACAGGTTTCGGCAGGCTTGGAGCCGGATCCTGTTTGACATCGATCAGGAAGTGATCAACCGGTTTCGGAAGGTTTGTCTTGGAGACATTCCGAATGGTGTGTGATTTCAGACTGGCAGGTCCCCCCAGCGGAATGTGAGGAGGTCCGGGCAATCCGATCGGTGTACCGGTCATCGGCATACCCCAGGCGGGAGTCGGTCCCATGCCTGCAATCGGGTTGTAAGCCGGCTGACCAGGTGCTCCCATTCCTCCGACCATGGTCGGAACCGGGACACCGGAAGTCACACCAATGGTATCTCCGGGGATCGGCATGGGAGCCATGTGAGCTCCTGCGTCACCATCGTAAGAGACCTGTGATACTGTTTCGTTTCCACCGTCACCGGAGGGCATCTCCAGATCCATGTTACCCATCCGCAGGACAGCCATGATCGTACCGCGACGATCTGCTTCTGCAACAGGGTCTACACCGGGATCAAGACGGGTAGAAACCAGAGTTTCGACACCGGCGATTGCCAGTTCCTGGAATTTTTCATCCGGCAGGTAGATGACCTTGGTAACAAAGTTGTTACTTTCAACCTGATCCAGGTCTTCCGGAGTGATTTCCAGAGGAATACTGTTGTGTGACAGGTAGGCATCGGTCGTCGGATGCGACGGATAAACCTGCAGTGACGGATACAGTGCCGGAATTGAGCGGCCCGGAATGTGTGACAGCTTTAACCGGTAGGTTGCCCCCTGGTTAAAGTTGTAACGTCCAGGAGCGGTGATCTGGTTTTCGGCATAACCTTCCGCAACCTGCCAGCCCACTTTCATGCCAGCGGGACCCACAAACCGAATCTGTGATGTCCGTGCAGCGAATGCACTGGCTGGTGGTGGTGCCAGCATCGGCAATACGCCGGGACCGGGTCCATCCACCATTGGCCCCGGCCGCTGCATCATGGCAGCGGGTGGAGCAACATACTCACCCTTTTTAATAACTTGCTGTCCGTCGGCTGCACAGCCAACACAGACAACAACCAATGTACCTAAAGCCAGGAAGTAGTACTTCATCATGACCCCTTGTTCGAATACCCCACGACGAATAATGCGACTAGTTAAGTGAAGAACCGCCGATCACAAACACAGACGTCGATTCCTGGGAATTGGGAACAGTCGACGTACGGTTCAAAAAAGACTCAGTTTTCAGGTCGACCCCAAACCCAAATATCCGTTAAAATGCAAAGACCCTGAATTTCAACGCAACACTCTGAGCTGTACGGCCTGCTGACTGCATACTCCAGCCAGCTAGAGGTACATGGATGACCTCATACATCTGTTTTCGGACCGAAGTGGTCTGATTCTTTGATAAATTCGTTTTTTTCCGAACAATTAGAACATGTTACGCAATTTAACTTTTATGGTCGGCTTCCTGTTACTGGCAGGACTCTACAACTTTTTTCCCTGGGAACAGTTATCACAAGCTGCTGCTGCTAATAAGGATACAGCGACAGCTCCCCAGACGAGTCTGGCCCTGGCTGATCCGGAAAGCAGTCCCGCGGAAAGCCCGGATGGTGATTCTTCAGGCGAAAAGAATCTGAAAAAAAATCCGGCTTATGCAGAGGCACTCCTCAAAAAATCGCGGGAGAAACTGCTGGCCTACAGCTCAATTCAGGCGGAAATCACGGAAACGGTGCAGATCGGCCCCAAGCCGTTTCACATTAAAGGGAAGTATCTGCAGGGAAAAGACCTCAAGCTCAGACTGGAATTCGAAGTCCAAAGTCGTAAAGAGGACGGAAAACCGGTCGGAACCCTGCTCGAAATCTGTGATGGACAGGTTCTCTGGACCGAACACAATATAAAGGGGAATTCACGAGTCACCCGCCGTGATGTACAGGCGATCCTGAAACAGGCCCAGATGAATCCCAATTCCCAACCAAATCTGCTGGTGGCTGAACTCGGTCTGGGGGGACTGCCCGGGCTGTTAGCTGCGATTCAGAAGAACATGCAGTTTGAAAGCGTCGCCGAACGAACCATCAGCGGTAAAACCCTGACCGTTCTGAATGGAAGCTGGAAAGAAGGCTTTCTCGCGCAGTTTAAAGGGGGAGATCCCAATGCCCCGGCCCAGTTACCCGCTTATGTGCCGGATGGAGTCAGAATTTATCTCGATCCGGACTCCCTGTTTCCACGCCGGATTGTCTATCTGAAAAAGAACCAGGAAACCATGGAGAGTATGGTGACCCTGAATTTCAGTAAGGTGACCCTGAATGCACCTATTGCCGCGACGCAATTCGCGTATGAACCACCCGATGGTGTGTTTCCGGTGGATATCACTCATCAATACCTTAAACAGTTAAGCCAATAAACACGTATGAAACGTAGCCGGGCTCCCGTTCTGTCACGCTTTCGGGTGGAATCGAGGGAGGCCTGGCAATCTGGTCTCACATTAAACTCTGAAATATCATACACTTAATGAACTTAGACCTGCGTTTGATCCTTTCCGGAAGCCAGTTAGACCTGCGGACCACTCCTCATGCCGGCAGCATTAACAGAACTTGAACAGCGAACCTCCCGCTGGCAGAAAAACTCGCCTCTGCTGGTGGTTCCGAGTTGGGCTGCTTCACTGGCCATTCATTCGCTGATTCTGCTGATTCTGATCTCCAGCCTCAACCGCTGTGACAGTGGACAAACCGGCGGTGATGAAGGGGAACTCCGCAGTGTGGGCATCTACGTCAAACAGTCCCCCGATGCTGATCAACCGGAAGACGCGGATCAGGAACCACAGGAAACGCTTGAAAACCAGCCAACTCCGCTGGCGCAACCACAGGTGACGGAGGTCATGGACCAGAAACCGCCCGTGGATCCACAATTACCTGAACTCAACACCAAGCTGCTGGGAGCAGGCCCGGTGCAGTCGCCAAATCTCCCGAACTCACCCAATTCAGATCCCACCAGCGATCTGGTAATGTCGCCAGCAGCAGCCCTGGCCCCACCTGTGATGGGTTCTGGAAAAGTCAACTTTTTTGACGCAGTCGATTCCGGCAAGCGATTTGTGTTCGTCATGGACTGCTCAGGCAGTATGGCAGCTCCCCAGGGGGCCCCGATTCGTAAGGCGCGTTCCGAGCTCATCGCCAGTCTGTCCGGGCTTAATCATCATCAGCAGTTCCAGATCATCTTCTACAATACAGCCACCCGGGCGATGAAACATCGCGGAAACGACTCCGAAATGCCCTATGCTTCGGACATCAACCGCACGCTGGCGCGTCAGTTTATCCAGAGTGTCGAGCCCGATGGCGGCACTGATCACCTGCCCGCCTTAAAGAGAGCTTTAAGTTTTCACCCAGATGTCATATTCTTTCTCACGGACGCGAAACATCCCCAGCTCTCCAGTGCAGATCTGAATGAAATTCGCCGTCTGAATGCTGGTAAAGCGAAGATTCACTGCATCGAATTCGGCGAGGGCTTTCCGGTGAAAGAGGGGAATTCCCTCGATAAGCTCGCGCGACAGAATCGAGGCAGTTACCGCTATTACAACGTCCGTAAATTTATTATCAAACGCTAGGAGCTCAGCACGATTGACTTTGCTGATCTTCTCTGGATTCATCTAACCTCTGAGAAAGTTGCTGCTGCATGTCCGCCACGGTTTCTAAAGCGACCCGCTATACCCTGCTGCTGATCTGCCTGATCTTCTGCGTAGGCTGTGATCAGTACACAAAGAAGATTGCGGTCGAGAATCTGCAGAACAAACGCCCCATTACCTATTTCAATAACACACTCCGCATGGAATATGCCGAGAACACCGGGGCTTTCCTGAGTGTCGGCAGTGGTCTCTCTAAACCGGTCCGCTTCTTCCTGCTGGTCGTAGCTAACGCCGCTTTTCTATTGATTGTCGCCGGTATGCTGATCTTCCGCTGGCAGATGCCCCTGGTTCAGTTTATTGCCCTCTCGCTCTTGCTGGCAGGAGGCATCGGCAACCTGATTGATCGTGTCTTTCTCAACGGAATCGTTATCGACTTTCTGAATATTGGTCTCGGTCCATTGCGCACTGGCATATTTAATGTAGCCGACATGGCAATTACCGGCGGTGCGATTCTGATGCTGATCTCCTGGCTCTTTACCAAGGAACCGAAGCAGCAGAATTCCGATTCACAACCGACTCCCCCGGATCAGGCGGCCCCCACAGCTGCGGAGTAACCTGCCCCGAGATTTGGAAACCCGGAATTGATGAAGTGTACTTTTTTGATCATGATCCTGACTGTGGCAGCCCTGACCGGGTTCACCAGCTCAGCCGCTGCGCAGGATAAGATCGAAGTCCGCCCCGATCATCATGTGGGCCAGGCAACACTCCCCTGCACGATTCTCGATTTCACCCAGTCAGAAATCAAAGTCAAGCTGCTGCCCAGCGGTACAGTCCGCACCTATCCCGGCTCGGAAATCGTCAAGGTGCATACGCCCCAGACGGAATCTCACCAGCGCGGTCTGGAACAGATGCACCAGGGCAAATACGACAAAGCCACTCAGTCCTTCAGTGAAGCGTTGAATATCGAAAACCGTACCTGGGTCCGACGCGAGATTCTCGCTCAGCTGATTAAAGCGGCTCTGTTTCAGGGGGACATCCTGAAGGCGGCACTTCGCTTCCAGACGATGGTCGAACATGAGCCGGACGCACGCTATTTTGAACTGATCCCCCTCGACTGGTCGATCAGCGAAAGCCTCTCTCCAGCTCGTAGTGCAGCACGAGGCTGGTTGACGGATCCTAACGAAGTCAGACAACTGCTCGGCGCCAGCATTCTGCTGACAGCCCCGGATTATGCGGCCCAGTCGGAAGCAACCCTGCGTTCCCTGGCCACCAGCACCAATCGGAATATCCAGCAACTGGCACGCGCCCAACTCTGGCGACTCCGACTGCGAGCAGGCGACATCAGCCTGCTGGAACTGCAGCGCTGGGAACGGAATCTGAAACTGATCCCGGAACATCTCCGGGGAGGCCCCTGTTATCTGCTTGGTGCAGGCTACGCTCAACTCGACCGTCACGGCCAGGCCGCAGCCTGGTATCTCTGGGTCCCCCTGGGTTATGCTGCCAATCCGCAGCTGTCCGCCGATGCCAGTCTCAAGGCCGCCGATTCACTCAAGGCCATGGGGCAGTCAGCTAATGCCCTGCGGCTCTACCAGGAAACCGTCGCCCGTTATCCAACAACGACAGCGCGACAGATGGCCGAACAGATGATCAATCAACTGATGCAGGAAGCAGGTCAGAAAAACTGATCACGGGAAAACAACCATTTGAATTCACGAACACACTGGAAAAGAATATTTTGATGGATCGCAGTAAATCACCACTGAAGAGATTCGCACTCTGTTGCCTGCTCTGCTGCCTGAGCCTGTTGACACCCGCTCTCTGCCTGGCGGCTGATGATTCTGGGGACGCTGGTGCTTCCGAAGTATCAAAAGTCGATCTGCGTCAGCTGGTAGATGATGCGGGAACCATCGGTATCATTATTGCCGTACTCAGCATCGCGATGGTCGCGCTGATTGTTGAACACCTTATCAGCATACGCAGCAACGCCCTGATGCCTCCTGGACTTGCAGAAGAAGTCCACTCCCTGATCGCACAGCAGCAATATCGCAGTGCCGACTCGGTCTGCAAATCGAATCCCAGCTTCCTGTCCTATATCCTTTCCGCCGGTCTGTCTGAGGTTCAAATGGGATACGGAGCGGTCGAGAAGGCCATGGAAGACGCCGCCATGCAGCAGTCTGCCCGCCTGAATCGTAAAATCGAATACCTGTCCGTGATTGGCACCCTTTCCCCGATGCTGGGGCTGCTGGGTACCGTCTGGGGGATGATTCTCGCGTTCTCAGAATTCACCGCAAAAGCCAATCCCGATGTGGCTGAACTCGCCCCCGGGATCTCCAAGGCACTGATCACAACCCTGTTCGGTCTGAGTGTCACGGTTCCCGCGCTGGCCAGTTTCGCCTTCTTTCGGAACCGAATCGATGAGCTGGTTGCTCAGTCCTCACTGCTGGCCGAACATGTTTTCGCAGACTTCAAACACGCTACGGTTCTCGGCAACAAACCAGTTCCCAAGCAACCCCGTAAGCGTGCGGAAGAGGAACTGGCACAACGGATGGCCAATCAGCAGACAGCTCCTCCGCCCGGAGGCCAGGAAACGTGAGAATTCCCACGCGTCCCCGTCAGGCCGGCATTCGGTTCAATATCACTCCGCTGATTGACATCGTCTTTCTGCTGATTGTCTTCTTTCTGGCTGCGACGCACTTAACTCAGAATGAAAAGCTGGAAGCGGTTGAACTCCCGGAAGCGTCTCAGAACGAAACCGAACCGGAAGAAGCCCCTCGACGTATCATCATTACCATCACCCCGGATGAAAAACTACATCTGCGGGGGAATGATATTTCACCGGAAGAACTGGACGCGCAGCTAATTTCACTCGATGAAGACAAACGGAAAGAGACAGAAATCCGAATTCGCGGCGATCGACATATACCTTATCGGATTGTCGAGCGGGTCTTGATCAGTTGTGCCCGCGCCGGGATCTCCAATGTGCAGTTTGCCGTACTGAATGACTGAATTACAGCATTATGAAAATACCCTCACATCACCACAGTCGCTCTGATATCCAGGATCAGGCTACAATGACGCCGATGATCGACGTGGTGTTTCTGCTGCTGATTTTTTTCATCAGTGCCTCGGCTAACCAGATCCGGGAATTTCTGCTGCCCACCGAACTGGCCACGGGCAGTATTGAGTCGACGGAAACGGTACCGCAGGAAAAACCTCTGGGGGAAGTCTGGTTAAAACTCAAATACCGTGATGACCAGACCATTGTAGAATTAAATGATCGCGAGTATGCTCAGTTCGACCAGTTGAAACAGACTTTGACCGAACTGGCAGAACTGGCTCCTGAAATTCCGGTGATCCTCGATATCAACGAAGATGTCCCGCTGGGTGAAATGATTCGCACTTACGACACCTGCCTGGCAGCTGGTTTTCAGTCAATCAATTTTGCCACGGACGCCAGCAAAGTCGCTCCCCCGAAGAAACCGATTACCGCTCCCAACTGAATTCCGAACCAGCCATGATTCTGTTTGATACCCACGCCCACCTCGACGAGGAAGCCTTTCACCCTGACCGCAAGGAAACTGTGGAACGTGCCCTGGAGGCAGGCGTCCAGACTATTCTCACCATCGGAACCACAGCCGACAGCAGTCAGCGGGCCGTCGATCTGGCTGCCACCTTTCCCCAGGTCTATGCGGTCGTAGGCATTCAACCCAATTATGTCGCCCAGATGAAACCGGGTGACTGGGAGCGGATCCTGACTCTCTCCACCGCAGACAAAGTGGTCGGCATCGGAGAAACCGGTCTGGATCGTTACTGGGACTACGCTCCCATCGAACTGCAACAGGACTACTTCAGCAAACATATTCAGCTCTCCCGCGAACGTGATCTTCCCTTCGTGGTGCACTGCCGGGAAGCAGAAGTCGATGTCGTCGATCTGCTGCAACGCGAAACAGAACAGGCCCCATTCAAAGGTCTGATGCACTCTTTCTGCGGGACTCCGGAAACGGCTGCTGCCTGCCTGGAACTGGGAATGTACATCTCCTTTGCCGGGATGCTGACCTTCAAGAAGAACGATGAACTGCGCGAAACCGCGCGGCTGATTCCCCTCGACCGCCTGCTCGTTGAAACCGATGCCCCCTATCTGGCACCGGTACCACAGCGGGGCAAACGGAACGAACCCGCGTTCGTGAAACACACCTGTGCCTGCCTGGCAGAGCTTCACGATAAGACACCCGAGGAGATGGCTGAGATCACCACGCAGAATGCCAGAACACTCTTCCAGTTGAACTAGCTCTCGCGGCCCAGCAAATCTCATCTTCCGCCCTGAATCAGGATTCAGGCAGAATCCGTTTTTCTGGCGAGAGAATATTTTCATTTGAGCTTCATCCTGCTATTGTTACACTTAGCTCAAACAGACAAATAACTTGCGTCAATCAATCACCACAACAGGTATCATAAGAACGCGTTCAAAGTCACGGCAGCAACGGACTGCTCTCCCCTGAGTATCTCCACCCGTCGTTTCGCTGAACCCGGGATTCGGGCTAGGATGGTCATGATCAAAAAGTGGCTCGCGAACGCCTTCGCGATCGAACGACCGGAAGATTTCGCTCCGACTGCAGAGCAGCAGAAAGTCGCCGACCACATCTGCCGCGAGATTGTCCGCAGAGACATGGTCACCCTCGCCATCCTCTCCCTGGAAACCTGTCGCCCCCTGAATTACGTCGGCGCGCAGGCCCTGCACTTTTTCACTCCGTTTCTCTCCATCCTGATCGAGCCCCACTCACAAAAACTCTTTGCAGAATTCCTGGAGAAACGCGGTTCAATTGAATGGATGTGCCAGCGTCTGGAATCCCTCAGTCAGGTGACGACCGATGGCTCAACTGCTGCAACTTCACAGAAACCGCCCCCCGTCAGTACATCACAAAGTCCCGAGGACGGTTCCTGACCGAGACAAATCAGCGCGATCACAGCGTCCCCTGCTTTCCCGCTTACATGGATGGTGAGTCACAGAATGAACTCCGCAACAGAAAAAAAACTTGATCCTGATCAAATCAATGTGATTCTCGCCACAGACTGCGGCAGTACCACAACCAAAGCCATTCTGATCGAAAAAGTAAATGGCGAATACCGCCAGACTTACCGAGGTGAAGCGCCTACTACCGTCGAAGAGCCGGCCGCGGATGTGACCGTAGGAGTCGTCAATGCGGTAACCGAAGTTGGGGAACTCGCGGGCCGCAAACTGATTGACGAAAACGGCGAAATCATTCGCCCTGCTCAGGGAGATGTCGGCTGTGACATTTATATATCGACTTCCAGTGCGGGAGGTGGACTGCAGATGATGGTTGCCGGCGTTGTGCGGGAAATGTCAGCCGCCAGTGCCAAACGAGCCGCATTGGGGGCGGGTGCCATTGTGATGGACACAATCTGTTCCAACGACAAACGGCTGCCTCACGAACAGATCCAGCGAATCCGGGAACTGCGTCCCGATATGATTCTGCTCGCAGGAGGGACCGATGGTGGTACTCAGAAACATGTGGTGCAACTGGCAGAACTGATCGCTCCCGCCAAGCCACAGCCCCGCTTCGGTGGCACTTATAAGATGCCCATCATCTACGCCGGCAACCAGGAAGCAACCGAACTGGTCGAAGAAGCTTTCGACGAAGACGTCAAGCTGACAACCGTCGCCAACGTGCGTCCGGTGCTGGAACTGGAAAATCTGGCTCCTGCCCGCGATGCGATTCACGACCTCTTCCTCGAACATGTGATGGCGCACGCCCCGGGTTACAACAAACTCATCTCCTGGGCCGATGCCCCCATCATGCCCACTCCCGGAGCTGTCGGAAATATCCTGCAAACCATCGCGGAACGACAGGGCATCAACGCACTGGGGGTCGACATCGGCGGTGCCACGACCGATGTCTTCAGTGTCTTTGACGGCACTTTCAACCGTACTGTGAGCGCCAATCTGGGTATGAGCTATTCCATCTCCAACGTCTGTGCTTCCGCGACGCTCGCTATGATTCTACGCTGGGTGCATCTGAATATGGATCCGCGTGCCTTACAGAATCACATCAAGAACAAAATGATTCGCCCTACAACCATTCCCCAGACCAGGGAAGCCCTCGTGTTCGAGCAGGCTGTAGCCCGGGAAGCACTCAGGCTGGCTTACATCCAGCATAAGGAATTCGCGACGACACTCAAAGGGGTGCAGCAGCAGCGGACCGTGGGAGATACCTTCAGCCAGGAGACCAGCGGTCAGTCTATCGTCGATAACATGAAACTGAATCTGCTCGTCGGTTCTGGTGGCGTACTCTCGCATGCCCCCAACATGCAACAGACGGCGGCCATGATGATTGATGCTTTTGAACCGGAAGGCATGACCGTACTGGCCAAGGACAGTATTTTCATGATGCCACACCTGGGTGTGCTGGCCCAGGTTCATCCGGCGGCGGCCCTGCAGGTCTTTGAACGGGACTGCCTGATTTACCTGGGAACGTGTATTGCTCCCCGCGGTTTTTATCGTGCCGGCAAAATCTGCTTCAGCTATCAGATCACCGGAGAAACACTCAATGAATCCGGCGAGATGCTCTGCGGCGACATGTTGCTGTTCCCGCTCGCAGAAGAGGAATGGGCCACCGTGACCGTCGAACCCCGGCGTGGTTATGATTTCGGAGAAGGTTCTGGCAAACGGGTTGAATTCAAGGTACGAGGCGGGACGGTCGGATTGATTCTGGACGCGCGAGGCAGGCCGCTTATGGTCCCCACGGATGAATCGCGGCATCTGGCTGAGCTCAACAGCTGGGTCGAGGAACTGAAACTTTACCCGGAAGTCACATAGAGAAACAACATTATGACACAGGCTTATTCACCAGGATTACAGGTCAGACGGCGTACGCTGCACTCCAGCCGACGGATTCTCCCCATCCCCGGCGACGTGCTGGTGCAGGTCGGAGAACAGGTGACCGCGCAACAGATCGTCGCCCAGACTTTCATGCCCGGCGACGTCACGCCGATTAACGTCGCCAATCAGATCTCTGTCTCCCCCGCGGAAGTTCCCGCCTGCATGCTCTTCAAAGAAGGGGATGAAATCCAGGTAGGCGACCTGCTGGCACGCAGCAAAGGGATCTTTGGTTTCTTCAAAGCGGAAACCAGGGCCAAAACGGCCGGAACGATTGAATCCATTTCACATGTGACCGGGCAGGTCATCCTTCGCGGTGCCCCCCTGCCGATTCAGGTGCGGGCTTACCAGGCAGGAACTGTCACAGAAGTGATTCCCGAACAGGGGGTCGTCATCGAATCTGAAGTCACGTTCCTGCAGGGCATCCTGGGAATCGGCGGAGAAACCTATGGAACCATCCAGTTTGCCTGCCAGACCAAGGACCAGCCGCTGACGGCAGAACTGCTCAATGAATCGATGCGGGGCAAGATCGTCATTGGTGGTGCCCGCATGACCGGCTCGGCCGTGCAACGCGGAATCGAACTGGGCGCCGCAGCGATTATTTCCGGTGGCATCGACGACGAAGACCTCAAAGAAATCCTGGGCTACGATCTGGGTGTGGCAGTCACAGGTTCAGAACATATCGGCACCACCTTAATCATTACCGAAGGTTTCGGCGACATCGCCATGGCCGATCGAACATTCAGCCTGCTCAAGGAACGGGAAGGAGCGGAAGCCGCCGTGAATGGCACCACCCAGATTCGCGCTGGCGTGCTGCGTCCCGAAATCGTGATCCCCCTCGATGCCAGCATGACTTCCAGCACGTCCTCGGAAGAAGCGAATGCCACTTCCGGTCTACTGGAAACCGGCGTCCCGGTACGCATCATCCGCGACCCATATTTTGGCCTGCTGGGGGAAGTCGGCGATATGCCAACCGAATTGAGAACACTGGAATCCGGCTCTCAGTCGCGGGTACTTGAGGTCATTCTCCACTCAGGAGAGAAAGTCATCGTGCCCCGCGCCAATGTGGAGATCATCGAAGGATAAACCATGATAAATTCACAGAATACCAGACTCAGGAAACAGGCGATGATTCCGCTGCTGATACTGTTCTCGCTGATCACATCGGCACAGGGAGCCGAGCCCCCTGCCCCGCCCACCGAATTCACAGCAGAAGATGTCCCCGGCGATGCAGGCAATGCAATCGACGTCTCCTGGAAACTCTCAGTTGATGATGAAGAAGAAACCAAGCCGCGGAAGGTTTTGAGGTATGTCATCTCCCGTAAGGTTGTCACTGGCGATAAAAAGACACTCGAACCAGGGACAGAGCTGACTGTTGAAACAGGGGGAAAGAAATACACGTTCCAATACGAAAAAGGCATGCAGGAATATGAGCTGATCGGCGAGACGACTTACAGTGTCACGCAATTTCGAGATTCAAACTGTACCCCCGACATTCCCTACCTGTATCGTATCATCGCCATTGGACAGGAGGGGCTGGAATCGACGCCCGTGGAGCTCAGTCGACCTATCGTCGCACAGCTGCAATGGTTCAACCTGCAACGTCAATGGTTTGCGGTGTTCGTTGTCCTGATTTGCGGCTCCGTGATTCTGTTCATTGAGCTGGCCCGTCGGGGGAAGAAACTCAAGGTCCGCAAAATTGCCGGCCTGGAGGCGATTACCGATGCCGTCGGTCGGGCCACCGAGATGGGCCGTTCCTGCCTGTTTGTCCCCGGGATTCAGGATATTAACGACATTCAGACTGTTGCCGGCATCACCGTACTGGCCCAGGTCGCAGAAACCACCGCCGACTACCGCGCCACCCTGGAAGTGCCCACCTCACGCTCACTGGTGATGACGACCGCCCGGGACACGGTGGAAGCCGCTTACCTCGCCGCCGGTCGCCCCGATGAATATAACGAAGACGATATCTATTACATCACCGACGAACAGTTCGGCTATGTCGCCAGCGTGACCGGTAAAATGGTGCGTGACAAACCGGCTGCCTGTTTTTACATGGGTGCTTTCTACGCGGAATCGCTGATTCTGGCGGAAACCGGAAACTCGGTCGGCGCCATTCAGGTCGCCGGCACCGCGATGCCGACTCAGCTCCCCTTCTTCGTGGCAGCCTGTGACTTCACTTTGATCGGGGAAGAATTCTTCGCTGCATCAGCCTACCTGTCTCGCGACCCGCAACAGCTGGGCAGCCTCAAGGGACAGGACTTCGGCAAACTGGTGGGAGGCATTGTGCTCATTTTGGGTTGCGTCATCGCTACCTTCGCCGTTTTCGAGCCACAGACATCGGGAAAAGAGCCCTTCCTGAAAACCACGGTGAACTACATCAAAGAGAACATCCTCGGTAAGGGAGGTTTTTAATAATGAAACGCACGATTCCTCTGTTTATCTCAGCGGTGACAGGCTTTGTCCTGATCGGCACTGCCTTCATCCCCAAATTTGTGGACTGGGGTAATGTCGCGATGGCCTGGTTTAACGTCCTGGCGGCCTTCGCGTTTATCCTGGGGGGCGGCAACCTGCTCAAAATGCAGTTGCAGAAGATTTCCTCACAACAACCGGGGTGGGGCTATTCCGCGGTCACGTTGATCGCATTCATCCTCACCCTGGTGGTCGGCCTGTGTAAAATCGGCGTGCACCCCAATGTCAATGCTGCCCAACTCAGCTGGTCTGGCGATTTTCTGCAAGAAGGCAGTGTTTTCTGGTGGCTGTACGAGTACATCTATAATCCGCTCTCGGCAACCATGTTCGCCCTGCTGGCCTTTTATATTTCCTCAGCCGCGTTTCGTGCTTTCCGGGCGAAAAATACCGAAGCCACAATCCTGCTTATCGTCGCAGTGATTGTCCTGTTAGGTCGAACCTATGCCGGTGAATGGCTCACAGGCTGGCTGCCTGAAGAGCCCTTTTTAGGTTCTACGGAAGTGCAATACAGCGACTTCAGATTGCCAAATCTCTCGCAAATTATTATGGACGTCTTCACCACCCCCGGCATGCGGGCGATCACAATCGGGATTGCCCTGGGTGTCGCTTCGACTTCACTGAAAGTCCTGCTGGGTGTCGATCGTTCTTACCTCGGCTCGGATCAGGAGGCTTAATCCATGTTGAACTTCTTGCAAAACCTGGACCGCCGCTGGATCTTTCTCCTGATGTTGTTTGCTGTCGCCATCCCGCTGATCATGGGGACCACCTTTCCGGAAGAGCCACAGAAAGAAGTGATGGCGGTCTTCCATGCGGTCGATGATCTTCCCGATGGTTCGAATGTCGTGCTCGCTCTGGACTACGACCCGGCCAGTGAAGGTGAACTGCAGCCAATGGCATCCGCGTTTACCCGGCATTGTGCATTAAAGAAACACAACATCATCTTCATGACGCTCTGGCCCCAGGGAGTTCCCATGATTCAACGTTCGGTTGATATCCTGGAAGAAGAGTTCCCTGAAACGTACAAAGGGAAATATGGCGTCAAATATGTCAACCTGGGCTTTCGCACCGGCAACGAAGGTGTGATCAAGCTGGTCGTGGAGGATCTGAAAAAGTCCTACTCGACCGACATCAACAGTAACAGCCTCGATAATATTCCGCTGACGAAAAACCTCAAGAACATTCAGCAGGTCGATCTGCTGGCCAACGTCAGTGCCGGTTACCCGGGCTCCAAGGAATGGGTGCTCTATGGCTCCGCCCCCTTCGACATCCCGACGGTCGTCGGCTGCACCGGAGTCCAGGCCCCGATCATGCTGCCTTACATTCCCAAACAGCTCATCGGCATGATCGCCGCTATCAAAGGCGCCGCTGAATACGAACAGGCCATCATCAATGCCTATCCGGTTCTGAAAGATAATCCGAAAGCCAAAGAGGGGCTCAAACGCATGGGCCCCCAACTGGTCGCGCATGTCCTGCTGATCGGTTTAATTATACTGGGAAATGTGATTTACTTCTGGGAACGTAAGCAGGGACTGTATCGATGAAACAATCTACACTCATCTGGACAATCTTGATGGTCGCGGGCGGTGCGTTTCTGCTGTGGCAGGCAAGCCGCGGCCATGGACGCGTCTATGTTCGCGAAGTCCCCGTGGAAGCGAAGTCCTCTGTGAAAGGATCCGAGGAAGTCGTCAAGTGGACCAAAGCCCAACCCACGTCTGCGGCAGAGAAAGACCAGCCCGATGTCAAATTCAGCCTTTCACGCACGGCTGGACTCTGGGTGGCCGCGCTCTGTACGCTGGCTATCTTCTCGTTTCTCTATGGCGATAATCCCGTTTACAAATTCACGGAATCCGTTTTTGTCGGGGTTTCCGCCGGCTACGCGATGGTTGTGGCCTTCTGGTCGGAAATTATTCCCAATCTGTTCGGAAAGCTGTTTCCGGTAACAGCGAAGGAAATCTTTTTTCTCGACATTAAAGAGAGTGAGCTGCAGGCTGACTTGTGGTACCTGATCCCGCTGGCGATGAGCGTCATGCTGCTCATGCGGCTCTCCCCCAAAGGGAGCTGGCTCGCCCGCTGGCCGCTGGCCTTCTTCATTGGTGCCACTGCTGGCATCCGACTCATCAGTTATCTTGAAGCAGACTTCGTCGGCCAGATTCAGAACACGATCATGCCGTTCGTCGCCTTTGGGCCAGATGGTTATCTGAGCTGGACGAAATCACTGCGCAATACGATCGTCATCGTAGGCGTTGTCTCCTGCATGGTTTACTTCTTCTTCTCAATCGAGCATGAAGGCATTGTTAAGTATATCTCCCGTCTCGGAGTCTGGTTCCTGATGGTGACTTTTGGTGCCAGCTTCGCCTATACGGTGATGGGGCGAATTGCGTTGCTTAGTGGCCGCCTCGACTTTCTCTTCAACAACTGGTTGGGAATTGGTTCCTAAGTCCTGAGTTGCATGCAGGATAATACAGTCTTGCCTGTAAACGCCTTCGTGTTTTGATTGACAAAAAACTGTGAAGAAGCTGTTTTTTATCAAAAGCAGCTGCGACAAAGGTTATGCGCCTCTTTCCTGATCTGCTATATTTGAGTTCCCACCGGTTGCCCGCCCCGGGTCGATACCTGAAATTATCCAGGGAAGAAACTGATTAGAAATGAATTCGCAGTCCTCTTGTGCAGAAGTGGAACTGAAGGGTGATCTCGAAGAGATCACCCTTCCCACCTATAAATTTTTCCCCGGCTGGTCCATTCTGGGAATCGCGGCGCTGGCCCAGTTTCTATCCGCACCTGGTCAGTCTTTCTCAGTCGCCGTTTTCAAAGATCCCATGCGGATGAGCCTCGGGCTTTCAGAAACCCAGTACTCACTCGCCTATGGATTCGCCACCATTATCAGCGCCTGTCTGCTCCCCTTCATCGGTCGCATGCTGGATCACTGGGGTGCCCGCATCATCCTGCCGATCGTGGCAACCGGTCTGGCGATCTCCTGTTTCTTCATGTCACAAATCCATACCTTGGGCAGCCTGTATCTGGGATTCAGCCTTGTCCGCAGCCTGGGACAGGGCGCACTGACGCTGATCTCGGTCTGGATGGTGGGCGAATGGTTCGAAAAGAAACGGGGACGCGCTACAGCTCTGGCCGGTTTCGGCAGCGCCTTTTCTGTGATGACAGTCCCCTTTATTAATAGCTGGCTGATCAGTGAGTATGGCTGGAAAACAGGCTGGATCTTCCACGCGGTGACCGTGGCCGTCTGCCTGATCCTCCCGGGAATCTTTATTGTCAGGAGCCGGCCCGAGGATCTCGGCCTGCACCCGGATGGCATCGATCCGGCACAGGAACCGGAACCAAAACCAGAAGAGAAGTCGAAGCGTCCTCTGATCACAGCCACGATTGAATCCTGGACGGTCCGCCAGGTTCTCCGCGACCCGACCTTCTGGAAACTGCTTTCGGTGATCACCACTCATGCTCTGGTCGGTACCGGACTGGTCTTTCACCAGATCGCTTTGCTGGGCAGTCATGGAGTTCCCGAAAACTGGGCGATCCGCATGATGGCCTTTCAGGCCGTGTGTGCCACCCTGCTGATGTTTCCGGCTGGCTGGTTGACCGACCGCTTCCCCAGCCGCTACATCCTCTGCTTTTCCATGCTTTGCATGGCACTGGCGAATCTCATCGTGTTGACTATGCCTGCAATCTGGATGGTCGTTGTCTACACGTTCCTGCTGGGGATCACGGGGAGTATCTTTCGCAGCACAGCCACGGTCGTCTGGATCAACTATTATGGCCGCATGAATCAGGGCGCCGTACGTGGCGTGGCCTGGTCAATGATGATCCTTGCTTCCGCCCTGGGGCCCCTGCCGGTCGCCATGTCGATTGATTACTTCGGATCTTACAACCCGGTACTCTATCTGTTCATGGCGCTCCCACTGATGGCAGCCCTGGCCGTCTGGTCGGCTCATCCTCCGACACTCTTTAAGGACGAGGAGCCTGCTGCAGAACCGGAAGCCGCGAGTTAGCGAAGACTTCAGAGTTGCGCGCCGCAGTACTTACAGAAGGTAGCATCGGAATCGTGTCCTTCCTTCATGCATTCCGGACAGACCTGCGTCGTAACCCAGTGAGGGGTTTTCTTTCCACCGGGATGGGCCAGTTCTGCTGAGACGATCCCCGTTGGAACAATGATCAGGCTGTAACCCAGAATCATGATGATCGCTGCCAGAAACTTTCCGAGAGGCGTCACTGGCGCGATATCACCATATCCGACAGTCGTCATGGTCACGATTGCCCAATACATGCTCTGAGGAATCGAAGTAAATCCGCTGTCCTGATCCCCCTCGATCAGATACAGGGCGGTCCCTTCAATCACAACAGCAATTACGACAGTTGCCAGGAAGACTGTGATTTTGGAACGGCTGGCCCAGATCGCCCGCCGCAATTCCGAGGCTTCTGTCAGCATGTGGGCGAGCTTGAAAATTCGGAACGCACGTAACAACCGCAGTGCGCGGATCACGCCCAGACTCTGCATTTCCAGCGGAGCGAAGAACATCAGGTAGGTTGGCAGAATCGAGAGCAGGTCGACAATACCGTAAAAGCTGACGATGTACCGCAGCGGGTGCCGGGCACAGCTGATGCGGGCCGCATATTCAATCGTAAACAGAATGGTAAAAAACCACTCGGCATAGCCGAATTCCTGACCATAGTGTTCGTCCAGAGTAGGAACACTCTCGAGCATGATGACCAGCACACTTAATAGAATGGCAACCAGCAGCACGACATCAAACAGTTTCCCAGCAGGCGTATCCGCTTCAAAAATGATCTCGTACCAGCGATCGCGCCAGTGTTCCGGTTTGGGTCGAGGAGCAGATTGAGGCTCATTCATAAGAGGTGATGGTTCGTTTTAACGAGGATATTTCAGGATTACTTCAGCGGGCATCAAGACTGAACTGCCTGCAGATTATGAGCGATCAGGCACTTGCAGGTCAACCTGACTCCTGATACCTGTCAGCGCCCCTGATGATGCATCAGATCGCAGTGATTGGGTGATCTACTTCTGAAACTGAAACGAGTACAAGTCCGCATCTTTCAGTTTAAACCGCAGACGAACCGGTTTTCCAGCCAGCGTACTGACGTCTGCCCCCTGTCTCCAGGTGACTTTGCGATCCAGTGTATCACCGAAGAGTTCGACGGAATCAGCCAGGGAAAAGCCTTCAATCGGCTTTCCGTCAGCAGTTTGCAGTTCCACCCACAGACTCCCAGCCGCAGAAGTCGCGAAGTTGACTGACAGTGCCTTCCCCGCAAACACAATGGGCTGTGTAATCAGTTCCCCTCCCTTAAGAGAGGCGTGCACCGAAGTGAAGCCATCCATTCTCAAAGAATAACGTCTGAGAGCGCCCCCTTTTCCGTGCCAGTAATCTTCAGCAGCATAGAGTGACAGTTCATTCGGAGCACCGGGCAGATCCGAAGCGGTTTCGACCAGATGTTCTGCGATAAACTGATGCCCGTACTGCCAGGTTCCCGTCCGCTCAATGCCCGGTCGCAGAAAGGCTTCGTTCCAGCGTTTAAAATGGACACCATCCCGGCTGGCCATCAACAGCCCTTCGCTGATCGCGGTGCCGTAGCGTTCTACCGAAGAAGCTCTCAATTGACGACGCTCCGGATCGGGTAGTGCCCGCATCGACTCGGACCAGCCACGCTCAACATAGCGTGCAGGAAAACCAATACGAATATGTGGAGCCCGCAGGTAAGGCTTCACCTGGTTGGTATACAGTTCCTCGTCGGGTGAATCAGCGTAGACCAGATCAATACCTTCACTCCAGTTCAGAAAATCATCAGAAGTCGCTGTCTGAATCGCACGGATCCCTTCTGGCTTCCAGGTCTTGGAGTTGGTGACTCCTCCTGTAAATACACGAAAGTACGTGCGATATGTTTTATGATCCTCATCCCAAAAGGCCAGATTCTGCGAGTCGAAGGCCCCTTTTGTAATCACTGGTTTCTCCTGCATTCGCTTCCAGTGAATCCCGTCTGCAGACTGGAAGGCATGCAGGCCTCCTTCATTCTGCAGTCCCGCCAGTGCTTTGAAGCGTGCCTCAGGTTTGCATTCCGGGTTTTCATCTTTGAATGGAGCAAAGTTATGCGTTCCCAGACCTTCCAGAATAATGTTGTTCTGCTTCGATCCCTGAAATTCGACAATCCCCAGTTCAGGACGCGTCCAGTGAATTCCATCTTTACTTTCAGCATAACAGTAGTATGGCTTATGGCTGCCCGTGCTGATGCGTCCCTGGGAAACCTCGATGTGCGTACCGCGGTAATAAAGCCGATAGAGGTCTCCATCCTGGATAATCGTATGATATCCGGAACTGCTCCCCTCCCAGGGTTGATCGAATCGAAAGACCACTTCGCGGGGCACAGGATGCTGTAATCGGATCTCTGCTTCCCCAGTGAGACGATCGACCAGTGCGTCATCGACAAACAGTTCCCGTCGAGTCCCGATCGACAGCGGTTCTGTCGCGGGTAGCAAGTCTATCCACAACACAGACAGTAAACAGATCAACGCAAAACGGATGACGCATGCAGACATAGTGTAGGCTCCTGGTTGAGTATGAGGAAGCTCTCACAATACCAGAAGCGGATGTGGAATGCATCCAAAACTTCAGATTGTCTGATCCGGCAGTTTCAGGTGCAGCAGAGGATACGGCTTTCCAAAGCCATCCACATCTGAGCGATGTGCGACCTCAAAACCGAGATGCAGATAGAAGTCAACTGCTGCGGGATTCTGCTCGTTCACATCGACCAGACAGACATCCTGTTCCTGGATGGCATGCTCTACCAGTAAACGTCCCAGCCCTTTGCCACACCAGTCCGGATGGACAAACAGCGCTTCCAGTTTGGGAGCATCAACTCCCGAAAAAGCAATCACTTCTCCCTCAGAATCGCGCACACCAAACAGAGGCATTCCTTCAAGGCAGGCCTGCCTGACCAACGGTTTGAGAGCCTCGATTTCGTCTTCAGAGAGAAAATGATGTGTCGCGCGAACTGCGGCTTCCCAGACAATCAGGACCCGCTCATGATCAGCGGGCGTTAACGAGGAGACTTGATATTGTCGAGACATGAAAGAATAAAAACAGGCTTAGTGTGATGTAGATTAAAAAAAGCCGATCCACTTCAAAGAAGCGAATCGGCTGATCAGTGTCGTTCTTAGAGTTTAGAGTACTTTGGTGATACCGGGCATCGGAATCGGGTAGTACCCGTTCTCATCGGGGACCGTTACCGGCTGACCTTCCCAGGAGAACTCTTTGGGCATCAGGCTGACGTTAGATGCCATTGCTTCGTCCCAGGTGACAGGCTTACCGCTGTAAGTTGCCAGACGTCCCAGGATCGAAGTCATGGTGGACTTGGCACCGTATTCGGCTTCGTTATAGGGAGTTCCCTGACGGATGGCAGCGAACAGGTCATCGTGTTCAACCTGGTAGGGATTGGTTTTCTTACCACGGTAGCGCCACTTGTAGCCGCCTGTGGTTTCGTATTTTGCACCACTGATATCGCAGAAACCTTTGGTTCCCTGAGCATGCTCAGTCACGCTGTTCCAGCAGTTACGGATATGACGGCACTGGCTGTACATCCGGGTTCCGTCTTCGTAAACAAACTCAACAGCGAAGTGGTCATAGATTTCACCGTACTTCTTGTCGGTACGAACCTGACGACCGCCCATCCCGTAAGCCTGAACGGGGAAAGCATCTTTGACCCAGTTACAGACATCGATGTTGTGGATGTGCTGCTCGTTGATGTGGTCACCACAGAGCCAGTTATAGTAGTACCAGTTACGCATCTGGTAGTCCATCTCGCTCTTGGCTTCCTCACGGGCCAGACGAGGTTCCCAGACTCCACCACTGTTCCAGTAGCAACGCAGGGAAGTAATGTCGCCAATTGCGCCATCTTTCAGACGTTTGATGGTTTCAATGTAATTAGCCTGGTGGTGACGCTGTAGACCAACGCCGACGGCCAGTTTCTTTTCCTTGGCTTTCTCGGCCGCTTCGAGTACTTTGCGAACGCCGGGAACATCCGTGGCAACCGGTTTTTCCATGAAAACGTGCTTGCCTTTTTCGACAGCTGCTTCGAAGTGAATCGGGCGGAATCCCGGAGGAGTTGCCAGAATCACGACATCAATGCCACTGTCGAGCAGTTTCTGATAGGCGTCAAAACCGACAAACTTTTTCTCTTCGGCCACATCGACCTTTTCAGGTTCACCCGAGAACTGCTTCTGCAGGTTGCTGAGGCTTTTGTCCATCCGATCACGGTAGGCATCAGCCATGGCTTCGAGTTTAATATTGCCTTTGGTCGACAAAGCCTGAGATGCAGCCCCTGTTCCACGACCACCACAACCGACCAGACCAACTTTGATTTTATCATCGCCATTAGCGTAAACATGAGCCGACGATCCCAGTGTAGAGAGGATGCTGGTGCCCACAGCGGTGGCTGTGGTTACCTTCAGGAAGTCACGTCGGGAAGAAGATTGATTGTTAGATTGAGTCATCAGAGGCCTTTCCTAATCTGCAGGACGATTTGGTCAGTGGTACGTTTCTAAGATACATATGCCCTTCGCCGGACTTTATGTTTGCAGGAATCCGACGAAGGCATCTGTTTTCAATAAACTATCAGCAGCTGGCGGGATTTAGCGCCCTTCATCGGCCGGAATGACCGGATCCAGGTTGTATTTCTTGCGTTCTTCAGCCGTAGGCACTTTCAGAGGCCGTACGACGCGGAAGCCCACAAAGATGGCATCGGTGTGGTACCAGATACTCTGTGGAATCTGGGGATCCTGAATTTTCCAGTCGGAGCTGGAAGCAATCCGGTTCGCACTTCGCAGCGCTTCGGGATCATCGTCCCAGGAACCGCCACGCACAACACGCGGATAAAGTTTTTCGGGAGTCGTAGGACTGACGGGGAACTCAACGGTTCCTTTGCCACTCCATTTCTTGTAGGCATCAGGAATGTACTGATCGAGGACCCACTCCGAAACGTTACCGTGCATATCGTACAGACCGAAGGGGTTCGGTTTTTTCTGTCCGACCTTCTGGTAGGTATCGTTGCAGTTTGCGTAGTGCCAGGCGTAATCATCCATTTTAGCAGGGTTGTCACCAAATGAGTAAGCCGTCGTGGTACCGGCACGGCACGCGTATTCCCACTCCGCTTCGGTAGGCAGACGATAGTAGTGACCAGTTTTCTCGGTCAGCCATTTGCAGTAGGTTTTTGCTGCCAGCTGGGTCATGCAGATCGCCGGGTACCCATCGTGCCCCATGTCGAAGGTCATGTCGGTATAAGGCTTGGTCGGACGGGTTACAGCATCTGCTGCTTTTTCTTTGTCATCCGATTTGAGACGCATCAGCTTACGGCGCTGAATATCCAGATTGAAGCTCCAGATATCATATTCGTTCCAGGTCACTTCATGCTTGCCCATCCAGAAAGGCTCGATTTTGACTTTGACCTGAGGACCTTCATCTTCTTCCCGGTTCTTTTCATCGGCAGGGCTGCCCATGACGTATTCACCACCGGGAATCGGCACCATATCAAAACTGACATCGGTGTTGGTAATTTTCTGCGTGTAGGGTTTCATCTCTTTTTCTGTTTTTGCTTCCGAGGGATCGGCAGCGAACGCCACTGAAGACGAACAACACAGAATGGCGAGTAATGCAGTTTTGGCTTGCATTATGAGACTGGAACGACATACGCTAAGCATATTAGTTTACTCCGTAACTTTAAGCGGAAATCAGACTTTAGATCTGGATGTGAAGATGTCTTACCTATATCACACATGCCTGTTGCTCTCCACATTGTCAGGCAATCAACAGTGCACGGAAAGCGAAATTCTGCATCGGTATGAATTTCAGGAAGTACATATGGGAGTGCAGTGGAGAATCACATTATATGCAACGGACAAACCAATCGCAAACAATGCCTCTCAAATTGCTTTTCGCCGTGTAAAGGAACTTAACAAAGTCCTCAGCGATTACGATCCCAACAGCGAGTTAAACCAGTTGTGTCTATTATCCGGGCCGGGAAAGCCAGTCAAAGTCAGTCCCGACCTGTTCCAGGTACTGAAAAAAAGTCAAGCACTTTCCCAGGAGACCGCTGGCGCGTTCGACGTCACCATCAGTCCCGTAGTCCGCCTCTGGCGCAGAGCCCGTCGACGTAAAGAGTTGCCTGACAGTGAACGACTGCAGGCCGCCCGGGATCTGGTCGGTTATGAATTGATGCGACTATCTGAACAGAACCAGACCGTTGAACTCCTCAAGCCGGGCATGCGATTAGATCTCGGGGGAATCGCCAAAGGGTATGCAGCAGACGTCGCGATTCGAGTTTTGAAAGAACATGGAATTGACCGGGTGATGATTGACGCCAGCGGCGATCTGTCACTGGGGGCTCCCCCTCCTGGAAGTTGTGGCTGGAAGATCGGCATCTCTTCGACAGATGCCCCGGATGCCAAAATTGATCGTTACCTCATGTTGAGAGACTGCGCAGTCGCCACTTCGGGTGACACGTTTCAGCACGTGGTCATCAATAGCACTCGCTATTCGCATATCGTGAATCCCCATACCGGCCTCGGTCTGACCGATCGTAGTCGCGTGACTGTGATCGCCCCTGATGGAATCACAGCCGACAGCCTGGCTTCCGCGATTAGCGTTTTGGGACCGGAAAAAGGAATTGCACTGTTAAGTCAGAAACCGGGCACGGCCTGCCTGATCCTGAGACATGAACAGGATCAGTTAAAGTCATATGAATCTCCCTGCTTCTCCTGCTTTGAAGCATCCCAGACCGCCCCCTGAAAGGACATCCATGACACAGAACCTGGTTTACCTGAATGGAGAATACGTTCCCGCGGATCAAGCCAAAATCTCCATCTTTGATGGTGCGATCAGCCTGGGAATGACAGTCACGGAATCGACGCGCACGTTCGGTCATCAACCGTATCGTCTGCGGGATCATATCGACCGCTTATATCTCAGTCTCAAAGCAGCGCGGTTCGACGCCGGCATGACACCAGACGAACTCGAAAAATTAACGCTTGAAGTCTGGCAGAAGAATGAACCCAATTATGACGCGGGAACCGATGCCTGGATCATCCATAACATCACACCGGGACAATGGGTCCCTTCCAGCGGTCAAAAGCCGGCTGATTCCTCATCAACGGTGATGATCATCACCCTGCCCCTCGATCTGAGTTACTGGGCCGACTTCTACCAGACAGGCTGTCACGCAGTGACTCCTTTCACCCGTATTCAACCCGCACAGTCGCTGGATGCCCGCATTAAGAACCGCAGCCGCTTCATCTACACACTGGCTGAATCTGAAGTGAAACTGGTCGATCCCAAAGCACAAAGTCTGCTGCTCGACACCGACGGTTATCTTTCCGAAAACAAAGGGGGGAACTTCTTCCTGGTTTCAAATAATCGCATTCGAACGCCCAGTACGATCAACTGTCTGGACGGCATCAGTCGACAGTCCATCTTTACCCTGGGAGAAAAACTGAATATCCCGGTCGAAGAATGTCAGCTGCTGCCTTATGATGTCACGACCGCGGATGAAGCCTTTTTCACCAGTACCCCCTATTGCATCATGCCGGCAACCAAATTTAACGGGCTTGAAATTGGTGATGGTAAAGTGGGGCCGATCACAAAACAGTTGATTGCAGCCTGGAGCGATCTGGTGGGCGTCGACATTATTGAGCAGGCTCAGGCCTCGAAAGTCTCTTGAATTGGCAGCAGACGACTGCCCCTCAAGCCAGCAACATATCAAGAACTTCACCTTCTACTCCGGTGAGTCGGTAATCCAGCCCCTTGTGTTTGAGGATCAGCTTTGTGTGGTCGAAGCCCAGCTGATGGAGAATCGTCGCATGCAGATTATGCAGGTGCACGGGCTGCTCAACCGGATGGAAGCCAAGATCGTCTGTTTTCCCGATGACCGTTCCAGCCTTCACGCCGCCCCCTGCCATGAGCATTGTAAAGCTGAAGGGATGGTGATCCCGTCCTTCCCGCCCTGGCGATGAGCCTCGACGGACTTCGGTCATTGGCGTCCTGCCAAATTCCGCTCCCCAGATCACCAGTGTGTCATCCAGCAGACCCCGCTGCTTGAGGTCTTTGATCAGAGCCGCACAGGGCTGATCAGTCATCTCGCAATTTGTCTTCAGATTCTTATCCAGATTGGAATGATCGTCCCAGGTCGAATGATACAACTGCACAAAGCGGACGCCACGTTCAACCATTCGGCGGGCCAGCAGTGCATTGCTGCCAAACCAGTTGGTCGTCTCGTTTTCAATGCCGTACATGTCCAGCGTTGCTTTGGACTCATCACTGAAATCCAGCAGATCCGGTGCGGCCGTCTGCATACGATACGCCAGTTCGTACGCAGCTATTCGCGATGCAATTTCCGGATCCCCAACCTGATCGAACCGTTGTGCGTTCAGATCCCGAATCGTATTGATTCGAGCCTGCTGCATGGCCGGTGAAACCCCTTCCGGATTGGAGAGATACAAAATGGCCTCACCCCGACTGCGGAAGGTCACGCCTCGGTAGGTGGAAGGTAGAATTCCATTGGTCCATAACGAAGAACCGCCGTCTACACCTTTGCCCGAATTTGAGAGCAGCACAACATAGCCGGGCAGGTTTTCCGATTCACTCCCCAGCCCATAGGTCACCCAGGAGCCCATACTGGGACGGTCGAACATGGTCGAGCCGCTGTTCATCAGCATCTGGGCGGGGTGGTGGTTGCTGACGTCAGTCTGAACCGTCCGAATCATACACAGATCATCGGCGCATGTTCCCAGGTGTGGCAGGTTATCTGAAAAATCGAGTCCCGCTGCCCCATACTTTTTGAATTTCCGAGGTGACGCCATCACCTGGGCCGTCGTTTTGATCAGAGCGTCCTGAATTCCTTTCAGAAAGGACTCAGGCACCGGCTGACCGTGCAGCTTCTGTAACTGTGGTTTCGGATCGAAGAGATCCAGCTGGCTTGGACCGCCTGACATGAAAATGAAAATCACGTTTTTGGCCCGGGGTTTGAAATGCGGCGTCTTAACCGCAAGAGGATTCACCGCATTCAGGGCACCGGATTCTGCCAGACCATCGCGAGCCAGCAGGCTGCTGAGCGCCATTCCCCCCAGGCCACAAGCCGTGGACTGCAGAAAGTGTCGTCGTTTCAAATTAAGCCAGGGATCAGGTGATAGCATCGCTGTCAGTCCCGTGTTATGAATTCATGCAGGTTGAGTAAGACACTCGCCACAAGCGTCCAGGCCACGTCCTGTTTTTCAGCAGGCGTTCTGTCAGCTGGCTGTTGAGCAATCTGCTTACGACAAAGCTCCTTCAAGCGTTCCCGTTCCATTTCCAGCGGTTCTCGTGCCAGGCAGAGACGGAACGCATAGCTCATCTGTTGATCGAGGTCCCCCGAACTCTCCCGGGTAACACGTCGTCCCAGATGTTGTGCTGCTTCGTAAAAGACAGGATCGTTCAACAGAGTTAAAGCCTGCAGCGGTGTATTAGACCGATCGCGTCTGGTGCAGGTCTGACTCGGATTCGGAGCATCGAAGATCACTGACTGAGCATAAGGCGAAGTCCTGAGAATCAACGTATAAAGCCCTCTGCGATAGCGATCGTTCCCCGTACTGACATCCCAGGTATTGGAACCAAAGGCTTCCATCACGACGCTGTCCGGCTGGGGAGGCCGCACACAGGGGCCACCCAGCTCTCGAGTCAGCAAACCACTGACCGCGAGTGCCTGATCGCGCACGAGTTCGGCAGAGAGCCTCAGATTCGCCTGATGGCTCAGAAGTCGATTCGCGGGATCTTTTTCCTGCATGTCCGGTCGTGTCTTTGATGACTGTCTGTACGTCGCAGAAGTCACGATCAGGCGATGCAGGGCTTTGACATCCCAGCCACTCTTCTGGAATCGCCGTGCCAGCCGGTCCAACAGTCGTGGATGTGAAGGACGATCCCCCTGGGTACCGAAGTCATCTGACGATATCACAATTCCCTGGCCGAAATATTCCTGCCAGACACGGTTCACAGTCACCCGGGCTGTCAGCGGATTTGAGTCGGAAACCAGCCAGCGAGCCAGATCAAGTCGATCCGGCTTCCCTGAGGGCTGGAAGGTCGGTAAGGAACGGGGCGTCCCTGGTGCCACAGGGATTCCGGGAGAAAGATGGGAACCGCGTAGATGCACAAACGCCTGATTCGACGTCTGCATCTCACGCATCGCGGGAGCACGCGAAACCGCCGGAAACTCGTTTCGTAAAGCAGTCAGGTTTCGAGCAAGTTCACCCAGTTTGAGTTCTTTAAAACGGACACTGTCTACCAGATGGCCGCGAGCCAGAAAGTAATCCAGCAGATCGTCACGCTGCCTCTGTGAACGCTCTGAGGGATCCAGCTTAAGGATCTCCAGGCCTTCCTGTTGCCCCTCCCCGGATTTGACGCCCCACACCAGACCCATCACTTCCCAGGCCCGGGCCCAGTGATGATCTTCCGCAGGGTGCTCTGAGGCATGTAGCATTTTCTGCTCCCACTCTCGCTGCAAATGTTCGAGCGGTTCGCGAATGGGATCGATGAGTGCCTGTCGTTTCTGCTGATAAGTCGCCTGTTGCGCGACCAGATCCTGATCCTGTTTCAAGGGAGCATCAATGTTGACTTCATAGGCTGAATTAAAAAAGGCGTAGAGCTGATAGAACTCTTTCTGGCTGATCGGATCGTACTTGTGGTTATGGCAGCGGCAGCAGTCCAGCGTGAGCCCCAGCCAGATCGTTCCCACCAGTTTAGTACGATCGACTACTTTATTGACCCGAAACTCTTCCAGGTCGGCGCCTCCCTCACGGTTACTCAAGGTCTGGCGCAGGAACCCGGTGCCGGCGTGTGCTTCAGTCGAACTCTCGGGCAACAGATCGCCGGCAATTTGCTCAATCGTAAATTGATCGAAAGATTTGTTCTGGTTGAGTGATTGGACTACCCAGTCGCGAAACCGCCAGGCATGCGGTCGGACGGCATCGGTCAGATATCCATCACTGTCAGCGTAATGACACAAGTCGAGCCAGGGCCGAGCCCATTTCTCACCGAAGTGCGGTGACTGCAGGAGACGATCCACAAGTCGCTCGTAGGCATCTGGCCGCTTATCCTTCAAAAAAGCCGTTACCTCTTCTGGCGAGGGAGGCAGCCCGGTGAGATCTAATGTAACACGACGGATGAGCGTCGTTTTGTTTGCCTCTACTGAGGGAGTCATCTGTTCCTGATCCAGTCGATGCAGGATGAAATAATCGATTTCATTTCGACACCAGTCACTCTTTCTGACAGATGGCAGTTTTGGATTAGAAATCGGCTGAAAAGCCCAGTGCGACTTCTGGGTGCTCGGTGCTGTTTCACTGTCTAAGACAATCTTTTCAGGCCAGGTTGCTCCCTGCTGGATCCAATCCCGAATTAAAGCTATCTCGCGTGCCGATAACCGCTCTCCTTCGGGAGGCATCACTATCTTGTCAGGATGAGTCCCCGAGATCATCTGAAACAACAGGCTGCGGGCCGGCTGCTGGGGAATAACGGCTTTCCCATAATTCCCGCCAGCCAGAGTAGTGTGCCTGGTTGTGAGTGAAAAGCTGCTCCCCGGCTCAGCTCCTGAATGGCACTTCAGGCAATGGGTTTTGAAGATTGGCCGGATATCCTTCGCAAATGATATTTTCGTTTCCGCGCACAGAGCCTCTGTCCAGAGATTGCTGGAAAAGCAGAAGATAATAGCCAGAGCGATCCAGTTCGCTCGAGTCGACCGGATCGTAAATCTCTCACTCATAAAAACTCCTCTCAATAGATTTGAGGAAGGAATATTTTGAGTCATTCCTGATTTAACACCACGAGCCAGTTACACATCCCATAATTCGAAAACTCAATGTGAGGCACTATTTGTGCTTTCATAATGAAAAAACGCTGCTGTCGTATTAGAACAGCAGCGAATTCAAACAAGAATCAACTAATTGAATTAAGATGATCGATTTATTGAGCACTCTTTAAATCAAAATCGAAGGATTTATTTGCATCCGAGACATTCGCTTTCAGGGGAGTCTCCTCTCCCTGATATTCTTTCAGTTTTGGATTTGGTCCACCATTCATCATCCGATCAACATTGACCTTATACTCACGTGGGGCATTAACAGCCACGGTGTATTTGCCTTGGCTGTCTGTCATTGTCATCGCTGTTCCTACGAGTGCGTCACCATCAGCAGGAAGAAATGATACTTGTGCGTCAGTCAGAGGTTTTCCATCCAGTTTGACCACCCCGGTGATCTCCACAGATTGACTCTCATCTACCATTTCCTGATTTCCACATCCACAGATGACAGAAATCATTATCAACAGAATGCCTGGACGTAAAGACTTTACATTTGCGCTTAACATATTAATCCTATTACATCACAATAATCAACAGGGAAAAACTGCTACACACCAGACACATGCCAGGCGTGTAGCAATTGATTTAATTTGACTCAGACAGAATGATCAGGGGACTTCAACCACCTCACCACCACGGGGCGTGCATAATGCCTGCCACTGTCTCCCATCGATATTTTCGCTGATGAAACGAACTGCCCCGTCCATAAACCCACAGTGCACACCACCTTCATGATAGCTCCCTACAGTGCCCCAGTTATGGGTTGTGCTATAAGTTGCTTTCGGATTATTAGGAGTGGAGTCAATGCGTGTTGAGAAACCAATGTTTCCCCAGCCTACAGCGGCATCATACCAGCTGCGTCCCATATTATTTTTGTGTGATGTCGGCAGGATGTAATCCAGCCCTTTGGCAAACTCAGAGAACGTAATCGTATTACTGGTGCCGTCGGTCACATTCTGCAATCGCATTTGTGAATCATAGACAGCTCCGGAGGCGTCATCGACAATCCCCCAACGCGAAGCAAAAATTCCATTCGTTGTTGAAGAGCCATGGCGTCCGCATAAGCCCCAACCATGATTGGCACTGGCCGTCGGATAGTTATGCTGAGCGTAATTCGCATCGTCTACAACCAGGGCACTGGGGCAGATAAAGACAGTTACCTTGGTTCGCCGGACCTCATGATTGACTGCGTCCTGAGGATCGACATAAAAATTAATGTTGTTGTAAAGCGGCGTCTGGTCCAGATAAGGCAACAACATTGTGTGAATCGTGTGAGCATAGTTCCCGTTATCTGTTTCACAACAACAGGACGTTGCGTTGTAATGATTCACGCCACGTGGAATGATTCCAGCAGTTGTATCAATGTAGTTGTGTAATGCGAGGCCGAGTTGTTTGAGGTTATTCTTGCATTGACTGCGACGCGCAGCTTCTCGTGCCTGTTGGACCGCGGGGAGTAACAGAGCAATCAGAATCGCAATGATGGCTATCACCACCAGCAATTCGATTAAAGTGAAACCACTCTTTCGTTTAATGAAACGATACATGACGAGCTCCTGATTATAAGTATCAAAAAAGAAATGACTCCGTCAGAGTATGAGAGCGCTGGGAATTAGCGTTTCTTAATTAAGAGTTCTTTAATATTAGAGATGTATCTAATATTTCATACATTAATATAGATTTATGCAACAAGAGTTTTGTAAATTTTATTAATTGTTAGAAAATATTTATTTCCCCTTATATACTGACCATAATCCACATACAGTGTCCCTAAAACGGAATATTATTGCACGTTGATTTCTAATGTGACCTTATCAATACAGCTATCCCTATCATTGATATTTCATCCCGTTCCAGCTTAATTTGCAGAAGAGCAACTCTTGCGGAAACGACTTATAATACTGATCGCTATCTTTTGCCTGGTCTTTTTGATCTGGATAGTCGCCCCGAAAAGTTCACAGATAGATCCAGCTCAGGCAGATGAAATTATTCAGACTGCAGAGCATCTGCTCGCTGACCAACAGCAGCCGGAAGCCATAGATATGCTTTTAAATCTGCTGGAGGTCGCTCCAGATAATCAAAAAGCCACATTTCTACTGGGCCATTGTTACTATCAGCAGAAAAACTATGAGCAGGCAGCCAACCAGTTTGGAAGTATTTTACCAGAGTCTGAGTATTATCAGCCTGCCTTGATGAATTCTGCAAAAGCGTATCTGAAAACGGCCAGAATGGAGCAAGCAGAGCGAGCACTCAAACAGTTCTTGCATAACGCACCTGCATCCCCATCAGTAATCACGGAATTACAATGGCTTTATTTTAACCAGTTCAGAGTGAGAGAAGCGAAAAGGCTATTGAGTGAAGCATTGCCGCTCTGCCAAAATCCGTATCCTTTACTTTACCATTTATTACAAATCGAATATTTTCCTCCCATCGCTCAAGAATCGATCAGCCTTCTGAAACGCATTAATGATGCAGAACCGGGCCAGGCTTCAATCGTACTGGCGCTGGGTTATTGCTACTGGAAACTTGGTCAGACAGATCGAGCCCGTGAGTTAATCGACCAGTCGCTAACCATCAATCCGACAAGACTGGAAACGATTCTCACCGCAGCTGACTTTTATCTGGAGACCGGGGATCTGAGAAAAAGTCAAAAACTGCTCCAACCCCCAAAAGCCTATCCTGATGAACTCCAGAAGCAATTACAGCACGACGATCGCTGGCACTTTCTGAAAAGTCGGCTCCACTTTCAAAACGATGAGCTACCGCAGGCACTGGAAGAAATTCAGCTGGCACTCAAGCTCAATCCAAATGAGATCAAATACCTGCAACATTCCGGCACGCTGTATCAAGCTTCCGGAGAATATGAGTCAGCTCAAAAACAGTTTCAACAGACTAAAAAAATGGCACGGAGCTATCAGGAGTTATACAAGTTTGTTGCCAGTGGAGCCTTGGACAAGCCTACCAGGGAAGATTGCCAGCGGATCGCCTCTCATCTGGAGACCCTGGAAAAAAAACAACAAGCCAGGTTATGGAAAAATATTGCTGCTTCGATGTGAAATCGAATTTGTTCTCAATTGGAAGTAAAATGATTCGCAACACGGTTCTCCTGCTACTGACTCTCCTGGCTTTCCAAGGTTGTAACAGTCAGCCTTCAGGCACAACCGACGGCCCTCTGGCTGAAGTCGATCCGCCTGCAGCAAACGCTCCTGATCAACCATCGGTTCTTCCAGAGTCGAGTCCATTTCGCTTCACAGACATCACCGGGGCCAGCGGTGTCGAATTTACTTATTATGGGAATCCCAGCCCTCAACATTACATGGTGGAGCAAAATGGAGGGGGTGTCGCCTGCTTTGACTATGATCAGGACGGGCAACTGGACCTGTTCTTTTCCAACGGTTCTCACTTTGATCAACCTGCAGACAAAGCAGGACAAACGAATCAACTGTATCGCGCAACGGGCCAGCCTGGGGAAGCTCTGCAATATACGCCCGTAGCAGACCACGCGGGAGTGAATACAAGCGGATTCGGCATGGGGGTCGCCTGTGGAGACTTTGACAACGATGGCTTTGTGGATCTCTATCTATGTGCTTATGGGAAAAATACGTTCTGGCAGAATAACGGTGACGGTACTTTCACAGACATTACAGAGCAGACAGAAACGGGAGACGCCAACCATTGGGGGACCAGTGCCGCCTTTGGTGACCTTGATGGTGACGGCGATCTCGATCTTTACGTCACGAATTATGTGCAGTATGACGAGTCAGACCCTCCCTGCTATACCACTTTGAATGGCAGGCGGATCAAAATTTCCTGTGGTCCCATTGGTCGCACTGCGGAACCGGACATCCTGTATCAAAATACCGGAGATGGCAGTTTTGCCGATCGATCCTCGGATGCGGGAATCACCAAACCGGCAGCCGGAAAAGGACTCGCCGTTCAGATAGTCGATCTGGATGGCGATGGTCTGCTCGATATTTTTGTCGCCAACGATATGACCGATAATTTCTTTTTTCGAAATCAAGGTGACTTCAAATTTGAGGAAGAAGCGTTGGTCCAGGGTGTCGCTGTGGGGGATAACGGCATGCCGCAATCATCGATGGGAATCGCCTGTGCTGACTACAACCGAAATGGGCGTTTCGACCTGTTTGTCACCAACTTCGAGAATTCCCCCAATGATTTTTACGAGCAGATTGATTCCGGTATTTTCCTGACCAGCAATACACGCCTGGGGCTGGATACGAATTCCCGTCCCAAACTCGCATTTGGAACAATTGCCGCTGATTTCAATCTCGACCAGTGGCCTGATCTGTTCATTGCCAACGGCCACATCTGGGATCTGAATGATGGTCAGACAGAGCATGAATACGAAATGACTCAACAGATATATCTGAATCAACAGGGGCGGCGATTTGTGGATGTCTCCCAGGAATCAGGCTCCTATTTTCAGGAACAGGTTCTGGGACGCGCTGTCGCTTCTGCAGACCTGGACAATGATGGAGATACGGATCTGGTGTGCTTACCGGAGCTGAAACCAGCCACTCTCTTACAGAATGACAGCCCCCGCACTGGAAACAGCGTACGCATCAAACTCATTGGAACCAGTTCAGCGAGAGAGCCTCTCGGGGTGACACTCAACGCGACTGTTGATGGTGTCGAACAGATCTTCTGTGTGCCAGCAGGGGGGAGCTTTCAATCCTCCAGCGACTCAAGGGTCATCATTCCCACGGGAGACGCCAAACAGATTGAAAGCGTCACCATCGTCTGGCCCGATGGGAAGTCGGAACACTGGAAACAGATACCAGTTGAGCCACAGGTCACCCTGATTCAGGGTATTCACTAATAAGTCGCTAACTCAACAAAAAAAGGCCCCGGTTCTATTTCCTGGATGAAATAAAACCGAAGGCCGTTGAGTTTTATAGCTCGACATTACTGTCGAACAGAGTCGAATTCACACGCCACTATTTCAGATCAAAATTGAATTCGCCTCCTGCATCACTCACCTGAGCAGTCAGTTTTGAATCTAGAAAACTGCTGTACTGGATCGGCAGTGATTCAACCGCACCAAGGTTCGCCGGGGGCTCAGAGCCATCAATCTTGATAGGAGAACCATCTCCCTTTACGAAGTGATTGATCACCACTTTATAGCTACCCGGAGGAGCTCCTTCGCCACCTCGGATTTGTTTTAGCTGGTACTTACCGGCTTCATCAGTAAAGCCAACGCATTCCACTCCTTTGGTCTCTCCCTGCGGGACGAAAGTAACCGTCGCTGAGACCAGTGGTTTGCCCTTCATAGTTACTGCACCTGTTACAGGCACAGTGTTCGGTAGCGGCTTTTCTTCAGTACCGCCGCCGCAGCCCGACAGTCCCACCAGGAGACTGCAGACTGCCAGACATAAGCTGATACGTTGTAACATCGTTGGGAGTTTCCTCTTAAAAACTTATGAATTGAGAGGGTTGAGAATTCAATTTGAGTTTTCAGATGACCTTACCATTCTCCGATGACTTTGCCATCAGACATACGTGCCAGATTCTGACGGGTAGTGGTGTCGATGTTCTCACTGAGAAAGTGAACCGAGCCATCTGCCAGCAGGAAGTGAGCACCACCGGTGTGCAGACTTCCGGCGTATGCCCAGCTCCCCAGTTTTCCACGCGGCTGTTCCGGAGGTGAGGCGGATGAATAATAGAAGCGGTTGATCGGGTAAGAAACCAGATTCAGACCGACCATCACGTGTCCACGATACCCCCAGGCGTTGGTTCCGCCGTTGTATACAGTGCGGGTGGTTTCGCCCATCATCAGGGTGTTACTTGTTCCGTCTTTGACGTCATCCAGCCGGCACTTGCTGTTGTCGCCAAACATGCAGCGACTGGTTGGTGCGGTCAGAGTCCAGTTTTCACAGGAGTTGTAAGGGGTGATTGTAATGAAATCGTAGTTGGTCTTAGCGCCCCCTGTTCCCGTATTCGTAGCCGAAATACCGTAGCTGCTAGTGGCGGAAGGAATGAAGTAAGTCCCGTCATCGGATGGGCACAGGAAGACGGTGACCAGTGTTTTGACCACAGCAGCATTCCCGTTGGTCACAGGATCATCTCCTGCGGAAAGTGCACCCCCACCAGTAGAAATACTGGAGTGTGCTGTGGCACTACCGCTGGAGTTATACATGTTGTACAAAGGAGCCTGATCGAGATAAGGCAGCAACATGGTCAGACCGGTAGCCATGAGCCGGGGAGTCGTGCAACGTCCGATGTGAGCTGGTGGCAGAACTGAAAATGTTTCATGGTAGTTGTGGAGTGCCAGTCCAAGCTGCTTCAAGTTGTTTTTACACTGGGATCTTCTGGCTGCCTCACGGGCCTGCTGTACAGCAGGTAACAAAAGGGCAATCAAAATTGCGATAATGGCGATCACCACCAGCAATTCGATCAAGGTAAAACCCCGTTTTGGCCTTTGCATCTTAGACATTAAAAGAACTCCTGAAAAATAAATAGAATCAGAACTGGAATGAACTCATCCCTGTCTCTGCATGCCTACTGAACCTGCAGTCAATGCTGTTTTTTCAGGCTCAACTGGTTGATTGATCAAGGATTTGTCAACGACGCCTTACTCATGCAAAATCAGTGCCAGACCAGAATGCAGACGAAAAGATCACGCAGATCGTAAGTTCGCAGTGAGTTTGGTCCGGCTCGAGAAATGCTGCCAGAATCAGGAAGAGAGATGACAACTCAATGAATCGTGTCGTATGATGCAGCTAACCCGTACTTTCAGGCTTTGTCATCTGCCAGGGAAAATCAAATCAGTGTTATCAATTGAATAAGTAAACACAGCTCATGAAAAAGAAGATCGCGCTCCTCTGCTGGTTACTCTGTTTTTTTTCAAAAAATTCCCTGTTCGCTCAACAGGCCGAACAGCAAACCGATTTATTGATTGTCGGCGGAACGGAATCAGGATGGGCGGCGGCCATCCAGGCGGCTCGACTCGGGGTGAAATCTATTACCCTCGTGCTGGACGGAGACTGGCTGGGCGGACAGTACACAGAACAGGCGCTCGCCTGTGTAGACGAGAACAAAGGCCCGGGTAAAGTTGGCTGGGGTGTTGACTGGCATCCGATGAAACGCTCCTTCCACCGCAGCGGTCTGTTCAAGGAACTGATGGATCGCATTGAAGCCTTCAACACACAAAAATATGGCTCTCCCATGCCGGGACGCCCGTTCCATGGACCTTCCACATTTCGCCCCGCCGAAGCTGAAGCCATCTTTCGCGACCTGCTCCAACCCTACATCCAGAGTGGTCAGATTCGACTGATTACCCGCCATTATCCAGTTAAAGCAGACATTGATCGGGGAGGAACTCATCCCCGACTGACGGGGCTCTGGTTTGCACCGGTCGGGTCGGAAACTCCTGACCGGCACGTGATGGCCAGACTGACGATTGACGCTTCGGACTGGGGAGAAGCCATTCAGGTTGCCGGTGCCGCTTTCGAAATTGGAGCCGACCCGCGTTCGCGATATGGGGAACCGAGTGCCCCTCTGAACTTGAAGGGTTACCCGCCTAATGAAATGAATCCGATCACGTGGGCCATGATCGTAGAAGAATCGGACGGCGATACCCCGATTCACAAACCCGAACGCTACGATGATCGCTGTTTCGTAAGAACATCCAAACTGAGTTTCGCCGAGATGAAGCACTTGGAATGGGATCGCCCCCTGAAGAGAATGGGCTCCATCCCTCATTGGCCACCCGCCGGCCAGGCTTCCCCCCGCCAGCTTTCTGTCTTCACAGTTCGACGAATCGTGGATGGCTATACCAGCAAAGATCATAAGACCAGCATACTCCTGAATTACATGCTGGGCCAGGACTACCCTCTCGAGCGACTTCCGCACCACGTCTGTGAAGCTCTGGAAGCAACCGAACCGGGAGCTTCCATGAAGAACATTGTGCTCATGAATCGTCGTCAGAGGCAGATTATTTTTGATGATGCAAAGCGGCATTCCCTCTGCCTGCTGTATCACTTGCAGAATTTCGTGCACGATCGAGCTGATGACCAAACCAACAGTTTCAGGCATTTCCACTTGAGCGAAGAGTTCGGTACGCCAGACCATCTCCCCCCCAAACCTTATATTCGCGAATCACTGCGTCTCAAAGCCATGTACATGATGCGTGAGCAGGATGGCCGTAACATGGACGGCCCGACCAAGAAATTCGCCCGCGAACGGTTCTCCCGGGTCATGTATCCGGATGGGCTGTTCGCCTGGCAGTTCCATTACGACTTCCACCGCACCGGACGTACGTACTTGAAATCCGAAGGTAACCGGGGCCCCTGGATCGACTATGAGAAACCGGGGCGGAACACGAGCCTGGTCAGCGATCGCAGCCTGTTTCCCCTGCGTAGTCTGGTCCCGGTGGAAATGGACGGCTTGCTCGGCGCACAGAAAAATATTGGCTACAGCAGTATTGTGAGTGCCGCAATTCGCCTGCACGATCAGTGTATCGCCATTGGTCAGGCAGCAGGCGCGACTGCTGCTGTCTCTTTGAAAGAGCAGATCCAGCCACGCGAAATCCCCTACAACCGCCAACAGTTGGAACAGGTACGGCACGCACTTTGTGGGGAATCAGAGACCGGCCAGGCTGTATTGATCTGGCCGTTCCGCGATCTGGCTCCGGCACATCCGGCTTTTGTGGCCGTCAACCGTCTCGCTGTCCGCGGGGCTCTCCCGCTCAAGGTCCGTGAAGTCGACTTCCGACCAGACCAACCCGCAACTCCCGAGTGGCGCGCAGCCACGATCGAGTTAACAATGAAAACACTGCAGACGCCCAACCTGGTTCTGTCTCTTCCAGACAACCTTTCACGAGGAGAATTCTGCCAGCAGCTCTGGTCAGCCATTCATGAAGTTCCCATCCGTCCCTACCAACGGCTTACACCTGACGACGCCGATGGGGACGGTATCGCGGATGCCGATGATCCCTCACTTTTCACTCCGCGCGAACCACTGCAATGGATACCTGAAAAACTGACCGCCGACCAGGATGGCCTGCTGGGAAAAAACATTTCAAACCGGGCCCGAAAATTCAACTTTACCGGCAACAAGACACCCGCCACCTCCGGATTTGAAGCTGACCATGGGTTGCCTTTCAAAGCGTCCCGGGGTTTTGGTTGGCAACAGGATCTGAGTAAGAATGTGCGCAAACGAAAGCAGGTTTCGGAAGCCTATCGAGACACATTCATTTTCACGCGGAGTCATGCCACATGGGAATGCGTACTTCCTCGAGGCCGTTATCGCGTTACGGTCTGCGTCGGAGATGCCGGCCACGAACAGGTCGGGCAATGGGTCACGGTAGAAGGCAAACCGCTGATTGAAGACCAGTCAACGGTCAGCGGCGCATTTCATGAGCAGAGCACAACTGTCGATGTTTCCGATGGCCGACTGACAATCGAAATCGGAAAGCCTGGCTCAACGACAAACACCTGTCTGAACTGGATTGTGCTCGAACCAGCCCCATAAAAGACGCTTATCTGAAGATCCACTCTGATCAGTTGCCAACCCTTTCAGACAGAAATATCAGATTTTGAGAGCCATAATTTGTGTGAAATTGCGTGGTGCGACAGAGAATCGTATTGAACACATCAGAGACAGACGATATATTAAATAAGATTAAATATTTATGAAATTCTAACTGCAGGTTCGCTCGCGCTTTGCAACCCCGATATGGGAAGTGGAATTGATAATGAAGTTCAATCTACATTCGCGCACACATTCTCAGCATGCTTTTACCGCTTTCAACCCACTGGTACCGGAAGGTCTGGTTGTTCAAAGTCGGCGGAATATGCTCAAAGCCTCTCTGGCCGGCCTGGCAGGTCTGACTGTACCGAACCTGTTGCGTGCTTCTGATTCTCTGCTCTCAGAAGGCAAATCTTCACTCCCCAAGAAGAGTATTATCCTGCTCTGGATGACTGGCGGTCCCAGCCATATTGATACCTGGGACCCTAAACCGGATCGTCCGATTCAGAACCGGGGACCGTTTGGTGTCACTCAGACCAATGTCCCGGGTATTACGATTACGGATCGGCTCCCGAAACAGGCAGCGATGATGGATCGCTTTACTCTAATCCGCTCCGTCGATCCCAAGATGAGCAGCCATCAGCCCAACCAGGTGATGCAGACCGCCAATCTGCTGGCAACACCACGTACAAATCGCAAAGGGGACAAATACCCCGCGATGGCTTCCATTGTCGCCAAGCATCATGGATCAAACCATCCCGGGATGCCCCCTTACGTCGCCTTCATGAAACACGATTCCCATATTGCCTGGGGAGGCTATCTCGGTAAACAATACGATCCCTTCATCGCCAACGATGCCGCCAACCTGCCCGTATACGACATGGTAGGGAAAGACACTGGCGGGATGAGTGGCGGAAAGATGTTCCAGTTCGCTCCCGGTCTGTCCTTTGAGCGGATGAAAAGTCGACGCGATCTGATGCTGCAATTCGACAACCTGCGGAGCGATATCGATCAGGCGGGATCCATGAACGCCATCGACAGCTACAGTCAGCGTGCTTATAACATGGTCCTCGGAAAACGGGTACAACAGGCATTTGACCTGTCTCAAGAGTCGGTTGAAACACGGGACCGTTACGGCAAGCACCTCTGGTGTCAGCAGGCGCTGCTCGCACGAAGGCTGGTGGAAGCCGGCAGTTCGTTCGTCACCCTTGACCTGAGCTATCATACCGCTTCCGGAACCTGGGATAACCACGGTGACAACATTCCTCCGTACGGGGGAATTAAGAATGGACTGGGGCCACTGCTCCCGCTGTTCGACCATCTGTTGACCACCCTTGTTCTCGATCTCGAAGAGCGAGGCCGGCTGGATGATACCCTGGTGATCGCCATGGGTGAGTTCGGTCGATCCCCCATGTCGGGAACCCAGGGCAGCACCGATGGGCGTAACCACTGGCCGGTCGTCATGTCCATGTGCATGGCAGGCGGAGGTCTGAATCATGGCCAGGTGATCGGTGCCAGCGAACATGACGGCAGTAATATCAAGCACCGGCCAGTTCGTCCAGGCGACCTGGCAGCCACCATCTACCGCTACATGGGCGTCCCGCTGGATACGCACTACGTTGATGACAAAGGACGCCCGATCCCCGTGATCGAGAATGGTGCCCCGATTCACGAATTGTTCTGATCCGCGTGTTTCCTGGCTCAATCCGGTTTCGCTGTACTGCCGCGTGTCGCTGATTTTCTGAAAACCACCTGAACGGACACCAGTTCCCCGTTTGCATTTCGAGTGCCATGCGATAATCTGCATGCTGTAAACAGAATACAGTCCCGCTGTGCTCCTGCTAAGCATCCTCACTTGAACTGATAATTCATACAGAGTTCTTTCAGAAACCGTTTTGTGCTCATGACCAATACAGTCCTCGCGACAGATCTTCCCAAATCAGATCAGATCATTCACAACACCAGACTTCGCTGGTGTATCTACATTCTGCTCCTGACAGTCACTGCAGGACAGAATCTGGCTGCGATCATGAACAGCGTCCCTCTGCAAAGTGCGAATGACCGTTCTCGCTGGTGCACCGTCTGGTCACTGGTCGAAGAAGGCACTTATCAGATCGATACCATTAACGATCGTTCCGGCTGGTCCAGCATCGACAAGGTCCGTCACCAGGATCATTTTTATTCATCCAAGCCGCCCCTGTTTCCTACGATGGTAGCGGGCTTGTACTGGCTCATCAAAACAATCACCGGGCTGAACCTGAATCAGAATCTCTATGATGTAGCCCACCTGATTTTGATAATCGTGAATCTGATTCCGATGCTCATTGCGCTGGCACTTATCTGTCGCATGGTCGAAAAGTATGCCCAGACCGATTTCACACGTTTCTTTGTTGTCATCGCTTCCTGCTTCGCTACATTACTGACTCCGTTTCTGCTGACTTTGAACAATCATTCCATCGCCGCCAGTTGCGCTGTCTTTACGCTCTATCCCCTGATGAGAATCATCCTCGACGGAGACCAGAAGAAACGCTACTTTGTCCTCGCCGGTTTCTTTGCCATGTTTACCTGCTGCAACGAACTGCCGGCGGCTCTGTTTGGTCTGGTCACTTTCGGCCTGCTGTTCAAAGCAAATCCACGTCTGACACTGCTGGTATTTTCTCCGGCAGCCCTGATTCCACTGATCGGTTTTTTCGTCACCAACTATGCAGCCACAGGCGGCTGGAAACCCTTCTATATGTATTACGGAACCGAGAAATATCTCTACGAACATAAAGGCGTCCCCAGCTACTGGAAAAATCCGCAGGGCCTGGATCAGAATCTCGATTCCCCGCTGGTCTATTTCTTTCATTGCACGCTGGGACATCATGGTATTTTTTCGCTGTCGCCCATTTACCTCTTAACACTCTTCTCATGGGTGCGCATCAGACAGGCTGCCCAACACAGTCTACGCCTCCTGCTCTGGACCAGTCTTGGTTTGACGGTCATCGTTTTTGGTTTCTATATGACTCGGACCGGCAACTACAACTATGGTGGAAACAGTGCCGCTCTTCGCTGGATGCTCTGGCTCACTCCCTTCTGGTTGATCAGCATGATCCCGCTTCTCGATCAGCTTGCAAACAGGCGCTGGTTACAGTGTGTGGGTGTTCTTTGTCTGCTGCTTTCGGTCTTTTCCGCACATCATCCGCTGCATAACCCCTGGCGCGCTCCCTGGATTTTCTCCTGGTTCAAAGAGGCTGGCTGGATTCAATATGAGCAGCGTCCCCCAGCACTCAATCGCCCCCATTCCAGTTGGCTGGCATCGATTCCGGAATCAAAACCGGAGGTGCCTGAACCATTTGTCGAATTCACCGGTCCCGCCAACGACGGACGGTTGATCCGTCTCAGAATCAGCATCGTCAAATCGGACGACCAACAGAGCAAAGCACGGAACCTGCGCACGATTCAGGTCACCCGTCATCTGGGAAGTGACCAGGTTCAGTCCAGTCGCTACACCGTCGATGTCGCCGCGTTCAATGCTGGAAAATGGCCGGAAGAATTTCTCCAATGGCCGGATGAAAATGTCTCTGACGCAGAAAAGTATGCCGCCTATCGATTCTTCTATGGCATGCCACGCCGTCGGGCATACAATCCTGGCAAGATCAGACACCTGTTTACACCACTTCGCGAAGACGCCTATCGCTGTCAACTGGCAGCCTCACAAGTCGCGGTTACCATCGCCGCCGATACAGAAGCAGAAAAAAAACTGCGCTACCGCACGGATCTCTGGCTTACTGACCAGATTCCATTTGGAGTCGCGCAGTTCGAAACTTCGGTCTATGATAGTTCCAAAGGACAGCTGCTCAGCCGCCAGACACTGATTGTCACCAGTGCCAGCGGGCAGTCAGCAGATTCTACTGAATAAGTTCAATCAACCTACTTTTTCGGTGCTCCAGGACCGGTAATCGGCTGCACCCAGGCACGCTCGACTTCTCCCACCTCTGATGGATTGGGATGCAGCTTTGACGAATGCACAACTGCCCGCACATAAATTTCATTTCCATCAAAATCATAGCTGGCGGAAGTCCCCTTCACCGATTTTAGCGATTCACCAATTTTCTTGCTGTAGCGTTTGGTGGCATGCAGTTCCTCGCCCTTGCTGTCCAGCACGGGAATCCCTCGTTTGGGATAGCCTTCCCGTGTCCCGATGAATTCGATCGTGTATTCTACCCCCTCCTCGGGATCCACTTCCACCTGCATCCCCTTGTCAGAAAGCCGGACTGATTTCAATTTCACGCCGGAGGACGCATAGAACTTCCCGGCCTCCAGTGCCTTCACCAGGGCTTCCGGTTCCAGAGTTTCGGAAAGCACAACAACCCAACCCCGCCCCGGTTCACTGGCGCGACTGGGAATCTTGTGATAGTTATGTCCGTCATCGGTGCCCAGGCCATACATCATGGGCAGGTCCAGTTCAGCCAACCGCTTCGTAAGAATAATGTCCCAGATTCGCTCAGTACCGGCATGAGATTCATCCCCCGAGTTATTCACACCGGGATGACCGTTATAGACTTCGAAGAAATTTTCGCCGATCACCTTCATCAGCTCTTCAGCGGTTACGCCATAATGAAAATTCGGATGATTCAGATGAATCATCATCGACTTACCCGAACGCTCACGTTGGGCCAGCAGTGCGTTGGTATTGTTCTGCATCACCTCATACACGCTCTGCCCTCCGCGTGGCGTTAACAGGGAATGCACATTGGTCGCATTCATATGCACGGGCATGTTCTTGTAACGGTCCGTTACCTCTTCGCTCAGAATCAGCAGAAACTTCCCCGGCTCTCCCAGTTTTTCCGATACCTCTTCGAATGTCCGCATCCGTACTTCGATCTGACCTTCTTTATTTTTTCGCTCTTCAATCCAGTCGGGAAAACGTTTCTTTAATTCTTCGTACGCGTGCACTTTGCCTTTGTTTTTTTCGGGAACGGTCCAGCGTTCTTTGGTTGAGAGCACGTTATGATCCGTGAATGACAGGAAGTCATACCCATGTGACTTATACCAGTCAGCAATCATTTCCAGGTAATCATCACCATCACTCCATAATGAATGCGTATGCAGATTACCTTTATACCATTTCTGCTGCTCAGTCTCTTCCAGTACGACCGGGTCTGCTGCGAAGGTGATCGAGCTCAATCCGGCCAGGCACAGCATAAGGAATGAAAAGGAAGCCACGGCCTGCCGGGCTTGTGAAGAATAAGCGGAAAGATTCAGAAGTTTCATGTAGCTGACTCCAAAGCAAATATCACTAAAATATTAAGATAACTATTTCAGAAACCAGGTGGTGCTTTACTGATGAGATCCGCCTGCAGTTCCTGATTTTTGTAAACATCGGGCTGTGCAACAGGCTTTAAGACAAAATCCGCGTTCAGGATATTACGTAACGCAACAGGAGATGCCCCCCAACGAATAATTACCTGCTTCTCGCCAGGTTCATCTGCATGACTGCGATCAGGAATCTGAAGATCCTGGGGCAACACGGCCCCCTGTATCTGTTTCAGTTCGATATCACCCCACAGATAGAACACCAGAAATTTCAGTTCCAAAGGCACCTGGTCACTCTTGCTGACAAGAAAACAGTCTCCCACATTTTCCGTCAATCGCAGTTGATTTTCAAACTGCAGCAGCCGTTCGCCAGCCGGGTGGGGTTTAGGAATTGAAAAGACACCATAGACCACATGCAAAACAGACAACGCCAGCACCAGCGCGACCTCGACAATCCTGTGGGCATGCTCTTTCTTAAATCGATGACTGTACCAGAGCACCATCACCAACGATAAACCCAGAATGATCAACTGCCTCAAAAAACGCCCGCTGATCAATGGACTGAGAGTATCCGTATTCGAAGCGTTGATGAAAATCACCGCCAGTACCCCTAACGTAAATACGGCCAGCACAGTCGGATAGCCTACACGTCGCAGAGCGATCTGTTGGAATTCCCAGGCAACGACGGCCATCATGGGAATGATGAAGAACAGCTTCCACATGGCCCGGGTACTGGTATTCATCTGGGGAAGATATTGTACGCCCCACCAGAATAAGGCACCACACAATGCCCAGATTACGACCAGACGCAACCAGGCGATCTCCTGCAGATTTCCTCCCTGCGGGTTCAGTACTCGTTTGATACCATGAAACAGGCCGAAAATGGCAAACCCCAACAGGAAGCCCATAGAAGAAATGATATCCCGGGCCAGATAAGACGGGTAAAATTCCGCCTTCCAGTAAAAGCTGATCGTGGGCTGACCGGTGCCTGCAAACCAGTTGGACCAGAAGCCTTCGACCTGAGAAGCCGCCATCAGTTCCCACCAGCCCCCGACGGCAAAACCCGTGAAGGCCAGAACCAGGAGTGATTTCCAGACTCTCAATACCTGCTTCACCCCGGGCATCTTCTGTTGATCTGCCAGGGACCGACCGCGGGGCAGATACAGGGGGTTGATAATAAACACCCCGAGCATCAGTAACACTCCCAGTGCCAGGACTCCTCCCGATAAAAGACAGAGCCCCAACGAAATCCCCCCGCAGAGCAGTTTGTACGAGACCACACCAGATTCAGATTGCAAATGCGTGATGAAGCCCCAGATCGTCAGCAGGGCAAACAGGATGGGGAACGCAGGTGCCTCTATCAGTTGAATCTGCTTGAGCACCACCGGATGGAATGCAAGTAAGAAGCAATAGACCAGCGCATACCGCGGATTACAGACTTTACGCGTCAGTCGATACGCGACATACAACATGGCCGCTGTGGAGAAATAGGAAAACAGAACCAGCGAAGAAGACCAGTGCCCGATGATCGACAACAGTCCGGTGAAGATCCAGCCGACCAGGGGGGGCTGAGAAATCAGTGCATTGCCGCTGTCTCCCAGCAGATGTGCCTTACCAAGACACTGCAATCCAAACCAGGCAGACAGTTCATCAATCCGGTAGGAATGAAAAGCCAGTAACCCCGGCCCCAGCGCCAGTAACGCCACCAGGGGCGACATGACGGAAGCACGTCGCATCACGGGAAATAAATCATGAGCAGGTTCTGCAGATCGCTGCAAAAGCTCCTGATCACTGATGATTACCAAGGTTGTTTCCTTCTCAGAATCTCGAACCTGACTTGGCAGGGCAATCGTGATGTTTAAACCCACAGAACCCCTGACTGATTGATACCCTCTGATTGTACATGACAACAAAACACAGGAACACCTCACTGTCAGAAAAGCCTGGAACGTCGGGTGATCACATGTACGTAACCGGAGCGTGGGGGAGATCTCCCTCCTGATCAGGTCCTTTCGTGCCTGTTTTTCTGATTCTAATCCTGATTCCTGACCAGCTTTACGGAACCCTTGCATTCCTCATCATTTTCCTGATTGGGGAAAAATCAATCAGCCGAACACTCAAAGAGTGCATGAACTGATTGCACCCATTTCTAATCTCAGGATGAGAAGCATGTATAAGGATAAGGTGAAATTTTTAAAATCCTTAAAGTATTGGTCTCCCATGACGCAACACATCAGCATTGACCGCGCCCATCAGTTGCATGAGCTGATCAGCAATGCCATTTCGCAAACCAGTCTGGCTTCTCGTCAGAATGTGCAATATCGAGTCGAACAGGAACAGGTCTACTTGACCGGGATTGTCAGCAGCTATTATGAGAAACAGCTGGCTCAGGAGTCAGTCAGTCGCATCCAGGGGGTCAGACAGGTCCACAATAGCCTCAATGTGGAGCCTGCCTCCCGAACGGCTCTCAGCCTGGATCTCCCCTGAATCCGGCCTCGAGCAATCCTGCTAACATGTTCAATTAAAACATTTTGAGCAAAAAACGAGACAATACATCAGGTTACATCCCCTGACCGTTGTCAAATCCGGGCTGATCTTGTTAGAATTCTCGTTCCATTGGCTGCCGGCCTTGGGAAGCCAATGATTTTGCGCATAGTAAGGGTCCGAACCCCTTCCAGAGATAAACGGTCAATACTACATCAAAAGGGACATGGGAAGACAATGTCTTTACGCAGAGAACAGTTAGAACGTCAGTTACAGAATGCAGAAGCTGCTATTTCAGACTATGCCAAAGTTCTGGATGAACAGAACATTCCTGCAGAAGCGCGTAAGAAACACCCCAAATGGCGGCAGATCAACGCTCAGAAAACTCAGGTTAAAAACCGGCTTAAATCTCTGAAGAAGATTGAAGACCGGGAAGCTGCGATCAAAGCAGGCTCTTCCACAGAAACTGCAGACGAATAAGCTGCCCCATTTCGAAGTGAACCAATACAGCTGAGTCGCCTCATTACGAGCGCAACTCAACCGGAGAGATGGCAGAGTGGCCGATTGTGCAGCACTGGAAATGCTGTGTCCCGGAAACGGGACCGGGGGTTCGAATCCCCCTCTCTCCGCTTTCTTTTGTACATGACCGCTTTTGACCCTTTTTTTGTAGGACCAAACGATCAACCGGAATTGAAGATTCTGATTTTGTGCTAGATTTGTGCTGATTAGAAAACCGGTTCATTGTGAACCCTCCTGTAGAAAAATATTTTGACATTGCTGTCGTACAAATGGGCCTGATCCATCAGGCCACAATTTAAAAACCAGCCGGAGACTCTGGGACTTCCAGAGCCCCGGCTTTTTTATTTAGAACGGTGTGAGCAGGTCACCACCTCGTTCGAAAACTCTCTATGCCAGACAACTACGCGTCCGGCCGATTCAATCGCTGCATCGCAGCCTGCGACTCCTGATCAGCAATATGCGTGTAATGTTGCAGTGTCTTATGATCGACATGCCCCACCCAGCTACGGATAATCGCTTCAGGAATGCCCTGCACGATGGCCCGCGAAATAAAGCTGTGACGGAACGTATGCAGGTGGCCTTTCAGCTTCAGCTTTTTCAGAGTTCGTTTGAGTGACTCCAGCAGCCTGCGTTCAGAGACCTGATGATCCCCCTGGGGATATTTAGGGGACGCCCTGGCCGTAAAGACCCAGCGACTGTGCCGGGGCTGTGCCTGCAAAACTTCGCAAGCGCGATCAGAGATCGGGATCGAGCGTACGTTCCCGGTCTTCGTCGTCCAGTTATCCTTCGGACGGATATGTATCAGTCCCTGCTTCAGGTCAACATCGTCCCAGGTCAGCCACCGCAGTTCTCCGATCCGTAATCCGGTTTCCGCCAGAAAAGTAAATACCGGACGATGAACCTTAGAGCTGGATTTAATAACCATATCAAGCTGATCCAGATTCCAGAACGGTTGTGGCTCTGTTTTGGGTTCAGTGAGCCGCAAGCCTTCCAGCGGATCTTCGTCGATCATACGACGCGTTTTGGCAAAAAGTAACAGGCGACGGATTACTCCGACTTCGGTATAGATCGTCTTGGGTTTCGCCCCCTTCTGTTTCCGGTGTTGCCGGTAGGCATCCACAAATCGAACGTCAAGCTGCTCCAGTTTGTAGAGATTACGTGATTCAGCAAACTCAGCAACGTCTTTCAGTACCTGCCTGTATTTACTGATGGTTTTTGGACGCAACTCCTCCGTTTTACAACTTTGAATGAGTGCTTCTATCGCATCAGTAATCAGAACAGGTTCGGATTCAACAGTTTTTACTGTGTCTCCTTTTAACAGTTCGCGCTCCAGGGCGAGTGCCCTGGCACGCGCCTCCTTCTTATTTGAAGTTTTCAGAGATTTGCGCATCTGTTTACCGCGAATTTGCATATTGATGTACCAAACACCATTCCGGTTAAATATCGATGCAACCTCACCTACACGTTCATTATTCGTATTGACGTTTTTAATTTTCGTATTCATAATTTCTATACTCCTTTACTCATCAGCTTGAGAACCAAGCGATCACGGAGAAAACGCAGATGCTTGCCGACCCGCTGAGCAGAGTCCGTCAGCTTGCCTTCTGATTTCCACTGATAGATGGTGGCCTTGGGAACGTTAAAGAGTTCCGCTGCCTGGTCGACCGTGAGAATCGGTGGATACTTATCGGCCCATTCCCCAGTTGAAAAAGCCTTGGTGATTTCTTCCCTCGTGATTTTGAGAGTTCGTCTCTCTGACATCGTTGATCTCCTACTTCATGGAGTTCTTAAAGCGGGGGATCAGACGTCACACCAAATGTGGGTCTCCTCTGGCATAGTGATTTCCGTACGAAAAATATTTCGACAAGACTCAGATGCCGGTTGGCAGCAAGTGCATTAGCACCAAAATCCACCTAAGCAGCTATATTTAATGGAGTTACAGCTACGATGGTCAGAAAAACTACACTGAGCGATCAATATGGGACGGTTCGGATCGAACACTGCGATTACTGGGATCTGGAATGTCCCATTCTGCGGAAGGCACATAAAGCTGCAGACTCAGCCTTAATCTGCCGGTGGCGACCTGCAGATGAAATCAGCGATCAATTACCAGACGATTTTGAGTTGAAGTTTCTTTGCTTGAAGGGAAAGGATTCCGTCCGGCGATTACTTCCCATGACCGGGAGCGATTTATTGCTTACCAATCTCTTTGCAGGTGGGCTTTCGATACTGAACCGGAATCAGGATCTCAGTGCAGCCGAACGCAGTAGTTATCGCCTGATGTTTCATTTTTTCCAGAGAATTAAGAAACTCAATAATCACTTAGAAAGAAACTTCGCTAGCTCGCAAGACTTGACTGTTAAAAGATCCGGACGAGAGACATCTGGAAGAAAAACTGTTCTACCGGAGTATCTCGGGGTCGCCTACGGCGGAGAAGAAGCCCCATGGAGTCTTGATAGATTGCAAACAGAAGGCAAACTACTGGCAAAAGAGTGCGGCATCGAAAATCCGGACCGGAAAGAGACTATCAGCTATGGCTTTTTTGCAGCAGCAAAAACTTCACCCATGCAGTTAACTAATTCTGAGGGAATTGAATTCTTAGTCCGAATAGCGTTATACAACGAGCAGAATACCGTTCGCTGTGATCCGGAATGCCAACACTGGATTGAAGATCGCATTCTGACAGCAATAGAAGAGCACATGGGCGATACGCAGGAAGAATTTGATAACTGGTTTGCAGGTCCCAAAAACTCGTTTCTAACCCAGATTTCAAAGCGGAAGAGTCCTTTTGGAAAACTCAATAATGGTATGGTTCGTTGGACTCTGATGGATTTAGGCTGGAAGGCCTATCGCTATGTCGGAAATTGTATTCATGCGCAAATGCGTTGCTTCCAGAATGCGTTACCAGCACCGTTGAATCAGAGTGAGCGGAAGATTTATGAGATGATTTATTTGAAACAGGATTATCTCGGTGATTTTCCCTTGCTGTTGCTTAAAGAACGGCTTCCGCTTCTGACCGCACCAATGTTGTCGGTCTTGTCTGGGGACGATGATTTTGACTTTGTCGGAACCATTCATCAACTTCTCTACTATTATTCAGACATGACTGACAATCGCCGTGGGGCAGATAGACGCACCCAGTTTTTCAGCAAAGCCTGTCGTCCATTTGGAGGAGTCAATAATGCATACAACAAACTCGTTAGCAATGATATTTCTAAACTAGCTATGGGCGATACGAGGGACGATGAAGGCTGGAATGACTGATATTATCACTTTCAGGTGTCTGGGCTTGACGTTCTTGTTGCCAGCACTTTACAAGTGCCGCTGCAATAACACGAGAGAAATCCCTGGCAGCAGGACTGAGTGTTTCTGCTACTGAGTTGGATTTTGGAGTTGGTTCATTTTTCATGCGATTTCCTTTGACTGGAGTTAATAGAAGGTTCATCGGAACTGAAAATACGCAATGTTATTAATGATAAGTCATCATTCAGCATTCAGTATTCAGTTCCATGGCAAGCAGGTTCAGCATCATGTCCCGGCTACACGCCAGACCACGCAGCCAACGTCCAAAGCTGTGCACCATCAATCCTGCCGCCATGTTGGCTGTGTAGATGGTGCCCTGGGCAGTGCAGCTGCCCTGATGAGCTTCCTGTTGGGGAAACAGTGTCTCTGCATACTGCTTAGCGCTCAGCGGATCTGAAACCGTGAGCACACGCATGACTTCCCCCTGCATCCGTCCATCACACCAGAAATCACAGTGCGTACTTGCAGATCGCCAGATTGCCGCACGGGCAGATATGGAATCCACACAGCAGAAGATAGCCTCTCCGATATTCACAGACGGACGAAACCGATCTGGAATCGTCTCCACGTGAATCGAATCATCAAGTTCCCGGATCGACTGCGCTGTTGCTTCAACTTTTGCCAGCCCCATCTCCTGTGTCCGATATCCTTGAGTCGTGATATTGGTTAATTCGACTTTATCGAAATCCACAAGTTGAATACGCGGTGTTCCGATCGCCGCCAGTTGTAGTGCCACCTGACGGCCAATGGCTCCCACACCAATCACGGTCGCCGAAACCTGAGAAAGCTTCTCAGAGGGGACCAGACTACTCTGTCTCTGAAAACGGTCTACTGTTGTCTTTGTCACAGCAAGTCTCCTTCCAAATCAAGATCATCGAAATAAAAATCGGCATCCCAGTCAAAACCGCCCAATGCCAATAACGGCCTGCCGGGTTTGTGTTGTTCGGGATGCACGTTCGTTAAATATTCCTCTTCCCAGCATTCGGGATCACAGCCCGGAAAGAGCTCTGAGTAATCCCGCCTGACCGGAATCTCACATTCAAACGCGGGGCCGACATTCATCCGCAGACGGGCGTAAGACTGTCCCTGCCGGGCCAGGATGAACATCACGGCCCAGTCGGATCGACCAAAGACGCGTTCAAACGTCTCTTCATCGGTCGGACTGGGCTCTGGACAGTGTCCTGGGTGGGTGTGGATCCAGATCCGGCCAAACTGCTCAGGGCGTAGGCCAGTATCGACCTGATCGTCAAAGAAATTCGCTACCGCCTCGTCGTCGAAGGCCACATGGACCAGCGAGCAGGTCTGTTTCACCAGTTGCAGGTCCTGGACCAGTAGCAAATCCCTCGGGGCCGTGATTCCAAAGCCGCCAACCTCCGTATCACCATAATCACGCAAAAACAGCAGTTTGGCCCAGGCGGTCGGACTAAAGCGGAGTGACGGCAGGAGAGACCGTCTCCGGCGACGTGGTTTCCTGGTCCGGTTCGTACGTTTCTTCATCTTCCTGTGTTTCACAGATCGGGCACCTTTCTTCATGATCGAGGCAATTTGAACAACAGCTGGAACGACAGAGTCCACACTCTTTCAGGCAGGATTCACAGCAGTTATCGCGACAGACTTCACAGCGGGTCACGCAATCGTGGCAAAATGAGGAGTTACAGTCGGCACAGCTATTGGTACATTGCAGGCACAACCGGTTCTCGCAATTTGTGCAATGGGTCTGTTCATCTGTGGTCACGACATCCGCACATTCACTGCATTCCGCACTATGCCAGTCGCTGAGAGCGACATAGGGACTTTCCGGGTTGTAAGTGAGTAACAGGCGATTCACCAGCACGAAAAAATCCAGCAGTCGTCCCTGTTTCAGGGAGCGTCTGATGGGCACGCGGGCGTCTCCTTCACAGACATTGTCATACTGCACATGAGGATGCGTGACCGCATCATTGGTTATCGGTGGCTGCGGGTCTTGGGCAATCACTGTGTAGTGAAAGGGCGAGTCTGAATTCAATGCTGCCAGTTCCAGCCGAATCTCAAACGCTCCCAGATAGACGCCCTCCAGCATGACTGACTCTGTGACGACTGAAATCGTCTTATTCTTGAGATCGATGATGTAATCACCAAATTCCTCTTCCAGGGCCAGCAGGTCTTCATAGACGATACGTATTGCAGGAACAGGCTTTTCAGCAGTGGCAGACTCCAGTTCCTGCTGCAACGTCACAAGTTGCCGTGTTAGCTGAAGTACTTCTGTGATCAGTTCCCGTTCCACTTTGGCGGCCGCACGAAACCAGCCGCGCTCCTGGGCCTGCTGTCGCATGCGGATCAACCGCAGACAGCTTAACCAGGCCGCTTCCGGCAGCCCGGTATTCGTCTCACTTGTATGTGTGCTGAGTTGTTTCTCTACCAGACTGGCCATCCGCCAGACCGTTTTCGAACTCTGTTTCATAGTTCGTTTACTCCCATTAATTGAAAACAGGCTGCCGGGAAAGTGGTCCCGACAGCCTGTCAGAGACAAAATAATTCACTTCAACAACGGCTAGTTTTTCGCACCTTCGATTTTCGTTGGAGTTATAGATATCCGGTCCCCGTCCTCTAACGTCTGATCGGGAGGGCATGGTTGACGATTGACCCGGATCAGGTATTCCGACGCGTTCGCATCTCGCATGCGTTGTTCGAACAGTTGAGAGACCGTGGTTCCTGTGGCGACTTCGATGTAGTCCGCGAATCCGCCGCCGTCGTTATTAATCAGCAAAACTTTCATAGCATTCCTTTCTGGAATTGAATTGGAGATGTAAAAAGAGAAATCGTTGGTTTAACCAAACGGCTTTCGTTTGCGACGTCGTTTTCTATGCCGAGACTTAACGGCACGTCGTCCCCGTTGCCGCCCACTATGGAGCATCAGCAAGCGATTTGAGTGGAAGGGAGCATCTGCCTGACTGAGACAGTGAAAGCCCTTGAGATCGGAATCACACCAATGACGGTACATGATTCAATCCCTCTGCCTGCTTAATCATTCGCTGGTTTTCCAGTTCGTCCCAATCGATGACCAGCGGTCCCGACGTTTCCGAATCCGGATCAACGCTTTCATGGGGCTCTGCCAGTAAGAAGCCCAGGCGTTTGACGGTGGTGATTGTCTCGCCGGTGGCCAGGGCGACGGCCCGATTCAAGTCTGACTGTTTCATCTAATGTCTCCTAAAAACAAAGGGTTCAATAAAAAAGCCCCGATCCTGCAGGGACAATTCTGCAAGACCAGGGCTTATTGTGGGAAATTACAATCTCAGGGGCTGGGGGAGAGCCAGTGCTGATCCAGCCAGTCAACTTCTGACTGCAGGGCCGCACTCCGTTTTGTAAACGGACCCAGCCGCGGTCCCTGGACGGGGGACAGATTCACGATCCATTGCCCGGTAGCATTCGGTTCAACAAACGAGCCGCGTGAGATGTGCAGTGGACCGAGGGCAGCTAGGTCGATGGCTTCGGCATAAATGCAGCGGACTTGCCCCTCGGGTGTGATCAAGAGTTGCATACAACCTCCTTACTTCGGAGTCCGCATTATCTGACGCCGCGGCCGGTCGACCAGCAGACCATCCAGGGCAGCCTGGACGCCCGACAGATCAGAGGCTACCTGCTGCCGGAGTGTGTCCCGTTTTCTCAGTTCCTGGGGCTGAATCCCCTCCACAATGTTCTGGCACTGTGAGACGAGCGCATCCAGCTGTTCGTTGGAACGGACATTCAGAGATCGGAAACGTTCAAAGAACTCATGCAGGTTCCCGATGGCCGAGTCCCGGAAGACTTTCGGGCGGCCGTCGGCCTGCCCGCTCAAGCGATCCGTGAGATGCGACACCAGCTTGGTCAGCTCGTCCAGAAAGGCGTCCTCCGCCAGCCGGACCGCCTCTTCGAACCGTGACTGCACGCGCTGGCACTCCTGTTCGTAGAGCTCGGGATTGAGCTGCCTGAGATAATTCGGCGGTTCGATACTGGGGTATTCCCAGGTGATTTCGAACAGCCCCACCAGCGTTGCAGGATAATCGTCGTCGTTGAACAGACTACCCAGTCGCTCCCGGGCCGCCGATTTCATGGACAGGTATTGTTCATCCAGTTCCGCGACCGCCTCGGCCAGTACTTCCGTAAACCGATGCATCTGCTCCTGGAAAGCGTTCAGTGCATCCTGTCGCAATAAGCGGATGCCTGATTCCGGAAAAGGCAGACTGACCGAGGTCCAGTATTTCCGTACCTGGTTACGAACGGCACTTACGGCCCGAAAACGGGGATGTCCCGTATCCAGCAGCTTCTTACCGGCACTCAGGAACGCTCCTTCCGCCCCAAACGATTCGGCGGCCTGGGCCTTCTGGTCGCGTGTGAGCGACTTCCGTGTACCAAACCATTCAAAACTGACCCGCGTCGCACACATTGTCACCCGAAGTCGGTCGATCGGATCGTGGCGGGTCTCAACTTCTTCAATAGTAGCCATAGTCATCGATTCTCCTTGATTAGAGTCAGGTTTAGTTTCTGCGAGGATCGCGGGAGAGCTTTCGTTGTGCACGGGCTCCCGACCGCTCTCCATGAACAAAGACGCCCGGTTGCTCTGCAGACAAGCAACGGTTGCTGGCCCAACGTCTGAGTCGGGCCACTGATTCCGCGGCCGTGACAGCCACGGGGACCACATTTTCAGCAGCCTGGGTTAACGGGACATCCAGCAGGGTCGCCAGTCGGCAGCAGGCCCGAATTTCGGAACCGGTCCAGTGCCGGTCTTCGGGCTGCTTCTGGTCCTCTGTAAGCCCATACTGTTCCCGGTAGATTTTCCAGATCATCTGCTTCTGCGAGTCCCCGGGCAGATCCAGAAAGAAGAGACCGTCAAAGCGTTCGGCCCGGATCAGCTCGGGAGGAAGTTTTGAGATGTCGTTGGCAGTGCAGACCACAAATACATCGGAAGTATGGTCATTCAACCAGCTCAGCAGCGATCCCAGCATGCGCGTGGAGACGCCACTGTCAGACTGTCCGGACGAGGCCGCCCCGCTCAGGCCTTTTTCGACTTCATCAATGAATAGAACGGCTGGCTGCATGGCATCGACGATCCGAAGTGCCTGTCGTGTTCGCTCTTCAGTCTGGCCGACCAGCGCGCCCATCAGGGTACCGACGTCGAGAGTCAGAGTGGCTCGTCCAGTCTCCCTGCCCAGGGCTTTGGCGAAGGCACTTTTCCCGGTCCCTGGGACTCCCAACAGCAGCACGCCCCGAGGACGCACAGGGGTTGATTCCTGCGATCTGGGACGCAGTGCACATCGGCAAAAGGCCTTGAGAGATTCCAGGCCTCCTAGGTCATCAAATGATTCCGATCCGCTGTGGAGCGTTAACAGTCCGCTTTTTAGCAGCGTTTGGGCCTTCAACTCCAGGACGACGGAGACATCGATTCGTCCGTGTCGTACCAGGGAGAGGCTGAAGGCCCCTTCGGCTTCATATCGGGTCAGTCCACAGGCAGCGTCCAGGACACGCTCCAGTTCCGGTCCTCCCGGCAATTCACCGGGTTCCGTGGCAATGCTGCGGGCGATTTCTTCCAACTGGCTCCGATCGGGGAGATCGTGTTCCAGGCAGACGAACATTTTTTCCAATTCCGTGGGAATCTGGACCAGGCTGGAGAGGACGATTACGAAGGTCCGGGTCTGCTTTCCCAGGCTGATCTGTTGCGTCAGTACCTGAATGATCTCAGGGGAATTGATGAACCGGTGGAAATTCTTGAGAACCAGCAGCGTGGGCCGGTCTGGATCGGCCTGGCTATTGAGACTGTGGATGGCTGCCAGGGGATCGGGATACGACGTGTCGTTGTCTCCAACGATCTCTGTTCCCTGCAGACCCCGGTCAATATCCCAGGAGAGCAGGCCCCAGTCTTCACTGTGACAGAGACGCGTGATTTCCAGCAACGCCTCGTCGTGTTCGTGGCTCTGAACCCAGATGCCGGTAAAACAGGCGCGTACGTTCTCCGCCAGTCGTTCGGATAGTAGCATAGGTGTTTCCTTGTTGGTTTGAAGGAAAAGATGTGTGAAGAATGCTTAAGCGGTTTCAGCCAGTTGGCCGATCGTTTCCAGCCAGGAGATGATTTCCCCGTCCGGATCACGTTCCTGCAGCAGGGAGACCGTCATCTCCTCGACGGCGCTGGTATTGAGCCAGTGCTTGGCCCGATTCCTGAGCTTGACCCGCGGTCGACGATCGAGGCGTTCCCAGCAATAGTCGTCATGACGGCTATCAAAGACCCGCTGTGCCACTTCCGACGCCACGCAATCTTGGTCCCCGAATTCAGGTGAGATGTTGGCAACGGCCTCTATGGCACGGGGATGCAGGTAGTTTTCCAGGCTCCTTTTCCGTGTCAGCACGGCACTGCAACGGGGACGGCGGTTGATCTGGGCAACCATTTCCTCCCGCTGCTCTGTTTCAGGGGGGCTCTCCCCGTCATAAAGATGGAATTCTGCGAGTTGAAGTGGGGCCAGCCGCCTGATCCAGGCCCGGGGATAACCGCCGATCGGGAGAAAGATGAGTTCCCCGCTGCCCTCCATGGCTGCCAGATCAGGGAGTGCGGGCTGCTCGGCATGGAGTAGCGTCGAGATGCGTGTCAGGAATTCGATGTCGTGCGTCCCTTCGACGACGACCAGGATACGCACCGGTGGGGGATGTTGGACAATCCGCCCAGGTAATTCCTGTATGTCATGTGATGTGAAAGCTAATTCTCCTGTATAAATTGGTTGGGTTCCTGTTGAACCGTCTGGTGGTACTCGGCAGTCAGCTGTTCCGAGGAGACTGTTCCCAGGGCCGATTCCAGAAACCGGCTGGCGTCCCGACAGCGGGAACCGGTAAAGCCGCGGGTTTCAATCCGGGACTGACCGTCGGTTGAAATGATGATTTCAATGGTTTGCATAACCCTCTCCGATCTGAATAGTGAGTTTGACGGAACCGTCGCTGAGCCGGTTTTCCAGGACGGAATGTCCCTTACGTCTGGCTTCCAGACGGCATTTTTCTACGCCATAGGATTGCAGCAGCCTATTGAGGTGAGTCGGCTCACCCCACCGGCCTTCAAAGTTGTCGTAGCGGACCTGGCCCTGTTCGACGTCGAAGACGACGGGATATCGCCAGTCGGGGAGACGAACTGCGTAACCGGTGGCTTCCCCGCTAAACAGCGGGACGGTTTCGTGAACGGGCTCTCCCAGTTCGAGTCGACGGCAGGCCAGCCCCAGTGCTTCCGCATCGCGGACCTCTGTCTGGATCGTGACAATGTGTGACATATCATGTGTTCCTTTCTGTAGGATGAGGGGGATCGGGTTGCTGCGGGAAATCTGGCAGCCGTGGTTGGTCTGGATCTGTGTTTCCAGGTGGCATCAGCCGCGGTTCGGCTGAGATCAGGTCTTCCAGCAGCAGTTCCGTCATTTGTTGATCGTCTGCGGGTTCGATTTTCTGACTGAGCAGCAACCAGCAGATCAACAGGGGCAGCAGGCTGACGACCACCATGGCCACCCTGGTAATTGCAGCGGCAATGATCGGATCACGATTTCGTCTGTCAGCGATTTCACGACGTTCCGCTTCCAACTGGTCCCGCTGATGTCCGATCTCGTTTCGCTCGGTCTGCATTTCGCGCTGCAGGACGACCATCTCCTGCCGGGACCTGGCATCCGCTTCCACCAGTTCCCGTGAGCCGGAGGCGACTTCCTGCTGGAGTTCCGCCATCCGCTGGTTCTGCTCGGCTTGGCGATCCAGTTGCCGCGTGGCTAGTTCGGCCACACGGCTGTTTTCGTCGGAACTACAGCCGGCTCCGGTCAGCAGGATCAGTGCCAGTGTGATTCGTAGAATCCGTTTTTCCATTTGCCCTCCAACGATGAATCAAGTGTCTGAGAATTCCCTGCAGCGCCAGCCGCAACCGCCGTTCCTTGATCAAAGCGACAACGGCCAGCAACAGACCGACAGAGACGAACGTTAAAACTACGTATTCCAAGTAATGCTCCTTTCTGATTGGGGATGTGTAAAAACAAAACGCCACGCATTCTGTGCAATGCGTGGCGTTTTTACTGATGAAGAGTTTGAATTTGGGATCAAATACCATCGTACGATAGCTAATCTTTCCCCTATATATTGAACTAAACCGCTTCGCGGTAGGCCTGGGATCGGCAACTGTGATTGATCCTTCCGCTGAGGGCTCGTCCCCCCGGACCGTAAAGCACACGTAGGTACCCAGGTCCGTCTGTACGGCCTGTTCCGAATATTCCGATTT